>NZ_BAAJPZ010000012.1:0-219673 GCF_057552455.1 Streptomyces sp. PKA51 | reverse complement strand
GGTCGACACCACGAGAGCGGAACATCGAGCGGAATAAGCTCGACATTCACAGCGTCCTCGCTGTGCGCCTTCCTCGCGGAAGGACTTTTAAAGGAACCTCATCCATCGTGATGATGGACGGGGTGTCAACATATCTGGCGTTGACTTTTGGCACGCTGTTGAGTTCTCAAGGAACGGACGCTTCCTTCGGTCCCGTTTCACCGGGCCCTCCGGGCGCTTCCCTTCGGTATTTCGTGTTCCGACTCTATCAGATCGTTTTCCGTTCCGTTTCCGGCTCGAAAAGCTTTTCCGAATCCCCTGTCGGCGGGGTGTCCACTACTTTAGCGGCTTTCTCCGGCGGCTCCTAATCGGAGTCGATCGGCACGTATTCCGATGCGGCTTTCGACGCAGCGGAACACATCCCGGTCCGGGATAGTCCTCGTGGAGTAGTGGTTGTGCCGTCCAACGGTCCGCACCCACGGCGCGGCTCCGTCTCAAGCGGCTTGCCTACGTTAGGCCGTCGCCGCGGCAGAGTCAAGCTCCGGCTTTGCCGCGTGTCCGGGACCGGTCGCGGGGCACGTGGGGGCGGTACTGACTGACCGTGGGGTCGCCGTCGGTCCAGAAGCGCCAGGGGTGGTGGGCGCCGTCGCCGCCGACGCCCACGCGGGGGCCGTTGCGCACCTGGTCGGGGGTGACGGGGGTGCCCGCGAGGACGGACAGGGGGGCGTCGTCGCCGGCGCACAGGTCGGTGCCGTTGAGCGTGCGGTCGACGTCGAGGGCCGTGGCCAGGCGGGCGGGGCCGCGGGCGAGGTCGCGGTCCTGGCGGGCCTTGGGGCGGCGGCTGCGGGCGAGGTCGAGGCCCTCGATCACTTCGCCGCCGCGCAGCAGGACACCGCTGGCGTGGCCCTCGGGGCCGCAGACGAGGTTCAGGCTGAACCACATCCCGTAGATGAAGTAGACGTAGGCGTGTCCGGGCGGGCCGAACATCGAGGCGTTGCGCTCCGTGCGGCCGCGGAAGGCGTGGGAGCCGGGGTCGGCCTCGCCGGCGTACGCCTCGACCTCGGTGATGCGCAGTTCGATGCGGCCTTCGGGCAGGGTGCGGACGAGGGTGCGGCCGAGCAGCTCGGGGGCGACCTCCAGGACGGGACGGTCGAAGAACTCCCGGGGCAGTGGCATACGGTCAGGCGCGCAGATCATGCCGGTCGAGCGTAGTGGAAGGGACCGGGAAACGGTTCCGGGAGGGATGACGATGGTGTTCAAGAAGCTGCTGGCGAGCCTGGGGGCCGGCGGCGCGTCCGTCGAGACGGTGCTGTTCGAGGAGAACGTGGTGCCCGGCGGCGTGGTCCAGGGCGAGGTGCGCATCCAGGGCGGGACGGTCGCACAGCAGATCGAGAGCCTGTCGGTGGGGCTGCAGGCCCGGGTCGAGGTCGAGGGCGACGACGGGGAGTACAAGCAGGACGTCGAGTTCACCCGGGTGCGTCTGGGCGGGGCGTTCGAGGTGCAGCCGGGTGCGGTGCACGCGGTGCCGTTCGCGCTGGAGGTGCCGTGGGAGACGCCGGTGACGGTGTTCCTGGGGCGGCACCTGACCGGGATGGAGGTGGGGGTGACCACGCACCTGGCCATCGCCCGTGCGGTGGATTCCAGTGATCTCGATCCGGTGAACGTGCACCCCCTGCCGGCCCAGCAGGCGATCCTGGACGCCTTCGGGCAGCTGGGCTTCGCGTTCAAGGCCGCGGACCTGGAGCGGGGGCACATCGGCGGGACGCGGCAGCGGCTGCCGTTCTACCAGGAGATCGAGTTCCATGCGCCGGCGCAGTACCGGGGGCTGAACGAGGTGGAGCTGTCGTTCGTGGCCGACGACCGGCAGATGGACGTGGTGCTGGAGATGGACAAGAAACCGGGGCTGTTCGGCTCGGGCAGCGACACGTACCGCTCGTTCACGGTGGACCTGCAGGCGTACGGGCAGACGGACTGGGCGGCCTATCTGCACCAGTGGCTGGCCGAGGTGGGCGGCAAGCGCAACTGGCTGTGATCGCGGGGCCGGGCCGCCGGGTCGCGGCGGCCCGGCGGCTCAGGCGAGGAGCACGGCCAGCGGGGAGGCGCTCTCGGCCCAGTAGTCGACGGCGTCGGTGAGGATCGCCTCCGCGGTGCGGGCGTCGGCGGGGGCGGACTTGCGGAAGGTGCCCCAGTCCTCGGCCAGCAGCAGGTAGCCGTGCGGCTTTCCGGTCTCGCGCCACCAGGAGAGGTCGGTGAGGCAGTCGGCCAGGGCGTCCCAGTTGCGGCCGAACCAGTCGGGCAGGTCGAGGTCGCGGGCGCAGCTGTCGAGGAAGGCGGCCTTGTCGTGGACGCCGTCGAGGCGCAGGTGGGCGCCGCGCCAGTCGGCCTCGGTGGCGAGGGCGAGGGCGTCGGCGGGGGCCTCGGTGGGCGGCAGGCGGTAGACGCCGGGGGGTGTGGTGCCGGCGAGGAGGGCCGGGAGGCCGGGGGCGGGCAGTGTGCCGGTCATGGTTGCACCACCGCTTCGAAGGTCTGGTAGTGGTCGCTGGTGTAGTAGCGCTCGGTGTGCTCCCCGGTGATGATGCGGCGGGCGCCGCGGGTGCGTGAGCCGGGGGTGGGCACGGTGTACTCGTGGTAGTAGCCGCGGGCCTGTTTGGGGAGCCGGTTCTCGTGGTTGCCGAAGACCGTGCCGTCCTTGTCGTACGGGAAGGGGCCGCCCTTCTCGATGAGTTCGAGGGTACGGCGTGCCTCGGGGGGCAGCTCGGACCGGGAGACGGTCTTCATGCCCTTGGCCCAGGAGGGCGTGCCGGCCGGGGCCGGTGCGCCGGCGGCGGGGGTTCTGGGGTGCTCCGGTTTGTGGTGACCGCCCGACGAGCAGGCGGGCAGGAGCAGCAGCGGTAGGGCGGTCAGCAGGACGGTCAGCGGGCGCATGACGCGTCGTCCGAATTGTCGAAGTACATGAAGCACGCTCCATATGGTCGCAGTGCGTGCGGCCCGGCCCTCGTTAGGCTGGCGCCTTCAGTCCGTGCGTGTATTGGAGGTCTTCTGGTGTCCGAGCAGAAGCGACGGCCGCTCCCTCACGATTTTCATCCGCCGGTGCCCTCGTTCCAGGTGGTGAGCGACGATGTGGCTCCCGGGGCGCGGCTGAAGGACGATCAGGTGCTCTCGGCCGGCAACGTCTCGCCGCACCTGCGCTGGGAGGGCTTCCCGGAGGGGACGAAGAGCTTCGCCGTCACGTGCTTCGACCCGGACGCGCCGACGGGCAGCGGTTTCTGGCACTGGGTGCTGTTCGACATCCCGGCGGACGTGACGGAGCTTCCGGCGGGGGCGGGCAGCGGTGGGATGAAGGGGCTGCCGGCGGGCGCGGTGCACGTGCGCAACGACTACGGGACGCGTGACTTCGGCGGGGCCGCGCCGCCGCCGGGGGACGGGCCGCACCGGTACGTGTTCACGGTGTATGCGGTGGACCAGGAGAAGCTCGGGCCGGACGAGGCCGCCTCGCCGGCCGTGGTGGGCTTCCACCTGCGCTTCCACGCGCTGGGGCGGGCGCAGTTGGTCGGCGAGTACGAGAACCCGGCCCGGGGCTGAGCCGGGGCGGGCCGGAAATTCCGTTGCGCCGCACCGTCCCGGGATCGCACAGTGTTCCTGCTGACTGACGGCTTCTCACGTCGCCGTCGGGCAGTGGGTACCGCAGTGGCGGGGGCGGTTCGGCGCGCAGGTGTGTGGCGCCGGCCGTCTGCCGGAGTCCGGCTTCGACGCCGGGCGGCCGCGCCCACTGCCGTAACGCTCCGGGCCCTGTTCGACACGGGGGAAAGGGCCCGGAGCGTTCTCCTTCTCGGTGGTCTGCTTCGGTGGTCTGCTGCTGTGGCCTGCTGCTGTGGCTATCGCAGCAGCATCTGGACGATCGCGACGATGCCGACGACCACGATGACCGCGCGCAGCGCGGTGGGCGGCAGGCGGCGGCCGAGCCGGGCGCCGAGCTGTCCGCCGAGGGTGGAGCCGACGGCGATGAGCAGGACGGCCGTCCAGTCGACGGGGGCGACGAAGACGAAGAACAGGGCGGCGACGCCGTTGACGACGACGGCGAGGATGTTCTTGAGGCCGTTGATGCGCTGCAGGTCGTCGTGGAGCAGGACGCCCATGAGGGAGAGGTAGAGCACGCCCTGTGCGGCGCCGAAGTAGCCCCCGTAGGCGCTGGAGAGCAGCAGGCCGGCGAGGAGGGCGGGGCCGCCGTCGGTGGGGGCCGCGGTGCCGTTGCGTTCCCGGCGCCGGGCGAGCGCTCGGGCGAGGCGGGGCTGGAGGACGACGAGCACCAGGGCGAGGCCGATGAGCGCGGGGACGATCGCGTCGAAGGCCGAGGAGGGCAGCGCGAGCAGCAGGGCGGCGCCGGTGAGGCCCCCGGCGAGTGCGGTGGTGCCGAAGAGGGCGATGCGGCGGCCCTGGCCGCGCAGTTCGCGGCGATAGCCGATGGCGCCGCTGATGTTCCCGGTGACCAGGCCCAGGGTGTTGGAGACGTTCGCGGTGACGGGCGGCAGGCCGGTGGCAAGGAGCACCGGGAAGGTCAGCAGGGTGCCCGAGCCGACGATGGTGTTGATGGTGCCGGCGCCGATGCCGGCGGTGAAGACCGCGAGGGCTTCCCAGATGGACAAGGCCATCTCCTTCGATCAGTGTGTCGCCTCCCCGCCGTCGCCCGGTCGGGGGGCCGCACTGATCTTGCCGCAGGGCGGGGCCTCAGTCGATGGGCGGCTGCTCGCGGCGCGGGCTCTCCTTGGCGGGCCGGGGGCCGTCCCCGCCGCCGGTGGGGCCGGGGCGGGAGCCGAAGCTGCCGACGGCTCCGCTGAGGCCCTTGAGGGCGTCGCCGATCTCGCTGGGGACGATCCAGAGCTTGTTGGCGTCGCCCTCGGCGATCTTCGGGAGCATCTGGAGGTACTGGTAGGACAGCAGCTTCTCGTCCGGGTCGCCGGCGTGGATGGACTCGAAGACCGTGCGGATGGCCTGGGCCTCGCCCTCGGCGCGCAGTGCGGCGGCGCGGGCCTCGCCCTCGGCGCGCAGGATGGCCGACTGCTTCTCGCCCTCGGCGGTGAGGATCTGCGACTGGCGGATGCCCTCGGCGGTGAGGATGGCGGCGCGCTTGTCGCGATCGGCGCGCATCTGCTTCTCCATCGAGTCCTGGATGGAGGTGGGCGGCTCGATGGCCTTGAGCTCGACGCGGTTGACGCGGATGCCCCACTTGCCGGTGGCCTCGTCGAGGACGCCGCGCAGGGCAGCGTTGATCTCCTCGCGGGAGGTGAGGGTGCGCTCGAGGTCCATGCCGCCGATGATGTTGCGCAGGGTGGTGACGGTGAGCTGCTCGATGGCCTGGATGAAGCTGGAGACCTCGTAGGTCGCGGCGCGGGCGTCGGTCACCTGGTAGTAGATGACGGTGTCGATGTTGACGACCAGGTTGTCCTGCGTGATGACCGGCTGCGGCGGGAACGGCACGACCTGTTCGCGCAGGTCGATGCGGTTGCGGATGGTGTCGATGAAGGGCACGACGATGTTCAGGCCCGCGTTGAGGGTGCGGGTGTAGCGGCCGAAGCGCTCCACGATGGCGGCGCTGGCCTGTGGGATGACCTGCACCGTCTTCATGAGGGCGATGAAGACGAGCACCACCAGGATGATCAGGACGATGATGATCGGTTCCATCGTGGCTCCAGCTCCCCGTGCCTGTGTCGTCGGTTGTCGTGCGTGGTCTTGATCAGTCTTTCAGAACACGGTGCCGTCGTGCAGGCGTTGGGCGCGTCCGGTCGGCATGCCGTCGCGCGGAGGCGGTGGTCACAGGACGACGGCCGTGGCGCCGTCGATCTCGACGACGTCGACGTGCTGGCCCACCTCGTAGGTGCGCTCGGCGTCCAGGGAGCGGGCGGACCAGATCTCGCCGGCGAGTTTGATGCGGCCGCCGTTGCCGTCGACCCGTTCCAGGACGACGGCCTGCCGGCCCCGCAGCGCGTCGATGCCCATCGCCGGTCCGGAGCGCTGGGTGCGCTGCCGGTTGGCGATGGGGCGTACGACGGCGATGAGGGCGACGGAGACGACGGCGAAGACCACGAACTGGGCCACGGCGCCGCCGTGGAGGGCCGCGGTGACCGCGGCCCCGACGGCGCCGACCGCGAGCATGCCGAATTCCGGCATGGCGGTGACCACCAGGGGAATGCCGAGCCCTACGGCGGCGACGAGCCACCACACCCACGTGTCCACGTGGTCATGGTAGGGGCGTGCGCGGCCCGGCGGCAGGGCGCGAGGGCCGCGCCGGGCTCCGTCAGGACAGGGGCAGGCCCTGGGCGGTCCAGCGGTCGCCGCGCTGCTCGACGACCAGCGGCAGGCCGAAGCAGTGCGAGAGGTTGCGGGAGGTGAGCTCGAGCTCGATGGGGCCGGCGGTGAGCACCTTGCCCTGGCGGATCATCAGCACGTGGGTGAAGCCGGGGGCGATCTCCTCGACGTGGTGGGTGACCATGACCATGGAGGGGGCGAGCGGGTCGCGGGCGAGCCGGCCGAGGCGGCGCACCAGGTCCTCGCGGCCGCCGAGGTCGAGGCCGGCGGCGGGCTCGTCGAGCATGAGCAGCTCGGGGTCGGTCATCATCGCGCGGGCGATGAGGGTGCGCTTGCGCTCGCCCTCGGAGAGGGTGCCGAACTTGCGGTCGAGGAAGTCGGTCATGCCCAGGACGTCGAGGAAGGCACGGGCGCGCTGCTCGTCGACCTCCTCGTAGTCCTCCTGCCAGGTGGCGGTCATGCCGTAGGCGGCGGTGAGGACGGTCTGCAGCACGGTCTGGCTGCGCGGCAGCTTGTCGGCCAGGGCGATGCCGGCCATGCCGATGCGCGGGCGCAGCTCGAAGACGTCGACGGAGCCGAGCTTCTCGCCGAGGATGGTGGCGGTGCCCTTGGTCGGGAAGAGGTAGCTGGAGGCGACGTTGAGCAGGGTGGTCTTGCCGGCGCCGTTCGGGCCGAGGATCACCCAGCGCTCGCCCTCCTTGACCGACCAGGAGACCTGGTCCACCAGAGCCCGGCCCTCGCGGACCACGGATACGTCCACCAGTTCCAGCACATCGCTCATGAGCGCCTTGTCTCCCATTGCAGTCGCGTCGTCGCTTGCGCCTGTCGGCGCAGTCCCCTGGGGTGACCCCCAGAGAAAACCTACGCCACTGGTCGCGGGTGGCAGTCCTTAGGCTGGTGGCCATGCTCGACGAACACCGCTCAGGACGCCTCACCGCGTGGGGAAATGCCCTGCTTGCCGGATTTGCCGCACCGGACGACGCCGCCCACCGCGTCACCGGACGTGACGCGGTCCACCGCGTGACCGGCCTGCCGGGCGAGGCGGGCCCGGTCGGCCTGACCCTGGCGCTGGGCCGGTTGCGCGCCCTGGGGGCGACGGGGCTGCGGCTCGCGCTGCCGGTGCCCGGGCACCCCCTGGGCCTGAGCGGGCCGCCGGAGTTCAACGCCCGGGCGATGGAGGCCGAGGAGGCGGTGATCGCGGTCGGCGCCGGGCTGGGCCTGGTGCCGGAGGTCCGCGAGGCCGGGCCCGAGGGCGATGTGCACACCGAGGTGGAGTGGCACTGCCTGCCCGTACGGGACACCCCGCCGGCGGACACGCCGACGCTGTCGGAGGCGGAGCGGGAGCTGGCCGAGGCGCTGCGGGAGGCGACGGAGGTGCTCACCCGGCTGGACGTGGCCGGTTCGGGCCCGGTGGCCCGGGCGGCCCTGGAGGCGTACCGGGCGCGGGCGGAGCGGAATCGCGAGGTGCTGGCGCCGGGCTATCCGCCGCGGGCGGCACGGGTGCTGGAGCTGGCCCAGCGGGTGGGGGCGCTGATCGCCATCGCGTACGAGCCCGGCGACCGCGAGGGCCGCGAGCACGGTGCGGCGGTGAGCGCCTCGCAGATCGCGGCGCGGGCGGCGGCGCTGCGGCCGGTGGAGCGTACGGCGCGGCGGGCCCGGGTGGCGGCGTACAACGCGATCGTGGAGGAGCGGGAGCGGCGCCGGGACTGACGGCGGGCGCGGGAAGGCCCCGCGGACTGCCGTCCGCGGGGCCCTGCCGTGATGCACGCGCGTCGTCGTGGCGCGCGCCGCCGTCAGTGACGGTCGTGGTGACGGCCCTCTTCGTGGTGACCGCCGTGGTGCTCGTGCTCGGTGATGCGGACGTGCTCGCGCGGCGGGTTGGTGATGCAGGTGTTGCCGAACGTCGGGTTGAGCAGCCCGATGATGTCGATGGTGTTGCCGCAGAGGTTGATGGGGATGTCGATCGGGATCTGGATGACGTTGCCCGAGATGACGCCCGGCGAACCCTGAGCGACGCCCGAGGCCCCCGCTCCGCTGAAGTCGTCGTCGGTGGCGGCGGCGGGTACGACGGTGGCACCGAGGGCAACGCCGGCCGCGGCGAGAGCGAGGGCGGCCTTCTTGGCACTGTTCATGTGGTGGTCTTCCTTCTGATGACTGACCTTGTCGACCCCTGCCACGGGGCCCTGTACCGATGAACGCCAATGAGCCGCCGACGGCACGGCCATCGACGGTGTTTGCCCTCTTTTGGACGATTGACCACCACCCGGATGTCGGCTCCGCCGGGTGCGGAGCCGACGCCCGGGGGCGGGAGGAGCCGATTACTCGTTGACGCAGAGGTTGCCGTGCGTGCCGTTGAGCAGGCCCACCACGCTGACGGTGTTGCCGCAGGCGTTCGTCGCGACCTTCACCGGCACCTGCACGACGTTGCCCGAGGCCACGCCCGGGTTGCCCTTCGACTCGGCCTGGGCCTGCCCGTGGGCGGAGGCCGCACCCGCACCGGCGAGGGCGAGACCGCCGACGGCGAGCGTGACAGCAGCGGCCTTCTTGATGTTGTTCACTCTTCCTATGACCTTCCTGGTGTATTGCCAGAGTGTCGCCACGGCCAGCCGCCGCGGTTACGCCATGGAGAACGGGCCTGGGCCATTCGGGTTGCGCCATCGGGCCGGTTATCACACGACCGCATGAATCTGCGGTCGGCGCGCTGATCGCAGCGCCGGGGCGTCCTCAGGCCCCCATTCCGTGCCGCACGGCCCACAGAGCGGCCTGCGTACGGTCGGCGAGGTCGAGCTTCATCAGGATGTTGGAGACATGGGTCTTGACGGTCTTCTCCGACAGCACCAGGGCCCGGGCGATCTCCCGGTTCGACCGCCCGTCGGCGATCAGCGCCAGCACTTCGCGCTCCCGCTCGGTCAGCCCGTTGCTGCGGCCCTGACCGCCGCCGGTCTCCTCCTGCGCCAGCAGGGCGTCGGCGACCTCCGGCTGCAGCAGGACGTGCCCGGCGTGCACCGACCGGATGGCCCCGGCCAGGGCGTCGGGGTCGACGTCCTTGTAGACGTAGCCGGCCGCGCCGGCGCGCAGCGCGGGAATCACGGTGCGCTGCTCGGTGAAGCTGGTCACGACGAGCACCCGGGCGCCGTTGCCGAGCTCGCGCAGCCGGCGCAGGGCCTCGATGCCGTCCATGCCGGGCATCTTCACGTCCATCAGGACGACGTCGGGGCGCAGCTGCTCGGCCTGCTCGACGCCGTCGGCACCGTCGGCGGCCTCGCCGACGACCTCGATGTCGTCCTGCACCTCCAAAAAGGTGCGCAGGCCGCGGCGGACCACCTGGTGGTCGTCCACCAGCAGCACCTTGATGCCGTGCTTTCCCGGGGGACGCCCCCCGGGCTCCCGGCCGGACGTGTCAGCCACCGGGCACCTCCATTTCGATCGTGGTCCCCTTGCCGGGTGCGGAGTCGACGGTCAGCCGGCCGCCCACCCCGTGGGCCCGGTCGCGCATGGAGACCAGGCCCAGGTGGCGGCCGGCCCTGCGGACGGCGGAGGGGTCGAAGCCGCGTCCGTCGTCGCTGACGCGCAGGGCGACGCCGGGGCCGAGCCGGGTGAGGGCGACCTCCACCCGGCCGGCTCCCGAGTGCCGCAGGGCATTGTGCAGCGCCTCCTGGGCCACGCGCAGCAGGGCCTCCTCCTGGGCGGCCGGCAGGGCGCGTACGCCGTGGGCGGCGAAGGTGACGCGCGCGGCGTGGGCCCGGTCGAGCACCTTGACCTGGGCGCGCAGGGTGGCGGCGAGCCCGTCCTCGTCCAGGCCGGCCGGGCGCAGCTCGACGACGGCGGCGCGCAGTTCGTCGGCGGCCTCGGCGGCGAGCCGGGCCACCTCGCCCAGGGCGTCCTTGGCGCGGGCCGGGTCGCGGTCGACGAGGGCGGAGGCGGCCTGGGCGGTCAGGCGCAGCGAGAACAGCTTCTGGGAGACGGCGTCGTGCAGCTCGTGGGCGAGGCGGGTGCGCTCCTCGGCGATGGTCAGCTCGCGGCTGCGCTCGTAGAGGCGGGCGTTGGTGAGGGCTATGGCGGCGTGCTGGGCCAGGACGCCCAGCAGCTCCTCGTCCTCTGCGGTGAAGGCGCAGCCGCCGGCGGGGTCGGGGCAGTTCTTGTTGGCGAGGAAGAGGGCGCCGAGGATCTCCTCGCCGTCGGCGACGGGCATGCCGAGGAAGTCGCGCATGTCGGGGTGGGCGTCGGGCCAGCCGCCGAAGCGGGGGTCCTTGCGGACGTCGCCCAGGCGCTGGGGGGTGGCGTCCTGGAGCATGGAGGCGAGGATGCCGTGCTGGCGGGGCAGCGGGCCGATGGCCTTCCACTCCTCGTCGGTGACGCCGTCGACGACGAACTGGGCGAAGCCGCCGTGGTCGTCGGGCACGCCGAGGGCGGCGTAGCGGGCGTCGAGGAGCTCGCGGGCGGAGGCGACGATGGTCTGCAGGACCTCGCGCACCTCCAGATGTCTGCTCATGGCGAGGAGTGCGGTGCTCACGGCCGTGAGGCCGGAGCGGGGGCCGTTGGTCATATGCGCACCGTACCGAGCCGCCGCGGGGCGCGGATCGGGCCTGCGGGGGGCCGGTCCTGGTCCTGTGGGCCTAGGCCGGAGTGGCCGGGAGTCGCCCCGGGCAGACTCCGGTCATGTCTATACCAACGCAGTGGACGCCCACGCACGGCGCTCCTTACCGACCCGTGCCCTACCGTCCCGAGCGGATGCCCGCCGAGGAGTCGCTGGCCCGTGCGGCCGAGCTGAGGGAGCGGATGGGGCGCCGCCGGACCGTGCGGCAGTTCTCCCCGGACCCGGTGCCCGAGCAGGTGATCCGGGACGCGATCGCGTGCGCGGCGACGGCGCCGTCCGGGGCGCACCAGCAGCCGTGGACGTTTGTGCTGGTCAAGAATCCGCAGGTGCGGCGGCGGATCCGGGAGGCGGCCGAGGAGGAGGAGCGGCGCTCGTACGCGGGGCGGCTGGGCGAGGAGTGGCTGGCGGCGCTGCGGCCGCTGGGTACGGACGAGGTCAAGCCGCACCTGACGGACGCGCCCGCCCTGATCGTGGTCTTCCAGCAGCGGTACTGGCTGGGCGAGGACGGCGAGCGGCGCAAGCACTACTACGTGGACGAGTCGGTCGGCATCGCGGTGGGCATGCTGCTCTCCGCGCTGCACCTGGCGGGGCTGGCGGCCCTGGTGCACACGCCCAGCCCGATGCGCTTCCTGGGGGAGGTGCTGGGCCGGCCGGTGAACGAGAAGGCGTTCGCGGTGGTGCCGGTGGGCTATCCGGCGCCGGACTGCACGGTGCCGGACCTGGTGCGCAAGAGCCTGGATCAAGTACTGGTGGAATTTTGATCAAGCATTCCTGATCTAGCGTTTCTGATCGCAAACGCATCGTGCGGGGACAGGCACACCGGGTGACCCGGGAGCGCTCCCGGTGTGAGCCCGCTCATGGGACGCACATCACGTACGAAGCGGCATAGTGGACGCGTAAACAGCGCTTAAGAAGCGCTGCCAACTGCTGGGGCGCCCCTTCGGGGGCGCCTCTGGCGTGCGCACCGCAACGAAGCCGGATAGTACGAAGGACCTTTGCCAGCGCTATTTACGGCCGCTAAGAATTGCCGCGTCGCATGGCGCCGCCAACCGAGGGACGGCGCTTCTTTCGCGCCACATCCGTGCCAGGACGGGCCTGCGACTCACGCGATTGGAAGAGGTTCAGCTCAGCATGCGCTCCCCCATCTCCGGCTATACCCGTCTGACCAAGGTCCACAAGCTCTCCGCCGCGGGCGTCGCCGCCGCCGGCATCGCCGCCCTGGCGTACGCCGTCGTCCCGGCCGCCGCCGAGGGCGACCAGGCCGCCGCCGTCAAGCCCGTCGCGTGGAACGCCGCCGCGTTCGGCGAGACGCAGCAGCAGGAGCTGAACAAGCAGACCGACGCCGCCGCCCAGAAGGCGAAGGCGCAGGCCGAGGCCAAGAAGAAGGCGGACGCCGAGGCTGCCGCCAAGGCCAAGGCCGACAAGGAGCGCGCCGAGAAGGAGGCCGCGAGCCGCTCGGCCGAGCGCAAGCCGGTCGAGGCCGCCCAGGCCGCCCCGGCCGCCCCGGCCCCCAAGACCTACGCCAACAACCTCGACGGCTGGATCCGCCAGTCCCTGGACATCATGAAGGCCAAGGGCATCCCGGGCAGCTACAACGGCATCTACCGCAACATCATGCGGGAGTCGACCGGCAACCCGAAGGCCATCAACCTCTGGGACTCCAACGCCGCCAAGGGCATCCCCTCCAAGGGCCTGCTCCAGGTGATCGACCCGACCTTCAAGGCGTACCACGTCGAGGGCACCTCCTGGGACATCTACGACCCGGTCGCCAACATCACCGCCGCCTGCAACTACGCGGCGAAGGTCTACGGCTCCATGGACAACGTCAACTCCGCGTACTGACGCTTCCGCAACGCCGAAGGGCGGCACCCGCATCGCGGGTGCCGCCCTTCGGCGTGTCCAGGAGCCCTCCTGGGTCCCTACTTGCGCATGACCTCGGGCTCGTGGCGGCGCAGCAGGCGGACGACCGCGAAGCCGCACACGACGCCGATGGCCACGAGCGCGGCCATGTCGATGCCCCACTGGGAGACCGAGTGCGCCCACAGCGGGTCGAGGCTGGTGGGGTCG
Organism: Streptomyces sp. PKA51; assembly: GCF_057552455.1. Lineage (NCBI taxonomy): Bacteria > Bacillati > Actinomycetota > Actinomycetes > Kitasatosporales > Streptomycetaceae > Streptomyces > Streptomyces sp. PKA51. The sequence goes on along the minus strand of NZ_BAAJPZ010000012.1, from coordinate 206,727 downwards.
CCCTTGTCGAAGGGCGCCATGACGTGCGAGAGGTCCAGCGTGGTGCCGGCGCCGGCGATGGCCCAGCGGGCCGGCATCAGCCAGGCGACCTGCTCGATGCCCGGCGAGTTGTAGATCTTGAACAGGATGCCGGTGAAGACGACCTGGACGATGGCGAACATGACCAGCAGCGGCATGGTCTTCTCGGTTGTCTTCACCAGCGAGGAGATCACCAGGCCGATCATCATGCAGGTGAACCCGAGGGCGATGATCACCAGGCACAGCTCGACGGCCGGCAGGTTCTTCAGCACCAGGCCCTGCTCGGGCAGCTTGCGGACCGAGAAGCCGATGGCGCAGATCATGGCGCCCTGCACCGCGGTGATCAGCCCCAGGACGATCACCTTGGACATCAGGTAGGCGGTCCGGGACAGGCCGGTGGCCCGCTCCCGTTCGTAGATGACCCGTTCCTTGATCAGCTCACGGACGGAGTTGGCGGCGCCGGAGAAGCACATGCCGACCGCGAGGATCAGCATGATCGTGCCGGCGTCCTGGTTGAAGTGTCCCTTGGTGGGCGCGCCGAGACCGAAGTCGGAGGGGATCAGCGTGCTGACGCCGCCGAGCACCGCGGGCAGGGCGAGCATCAGGCCCAGGAAGCCGCGGTCGGAGGCGATGACCGACACATACCGGCGCATCAGCGTCCACAGCTGCGACATCCAGCTCTGCGGCACCGGCGGGCGCACCATCTGGGGCTGCACGTGCACCGACTGCGGGGCGACGGCGTCGATGTCGGCCGCGTACATCTGGTAGTGCTGCGAGCCCTTCCAGCGGCCCGCCCAGTCGTAGTCGCGGTAGTTCTCGAAGGCGGAGAAGACATCCGCCCAGGTCTCGTAGCCGAAGAAGTTCAGCGCCTCCTCCGGCGGACCGAAGTAGGCCACCGAACCGCCGGGCGCCATCACCAGCAGCTTGTCGCACAGCGCGAGCTCGGCCACGGAGTGGGTGACCACCAGGACCGTGCGACCGTCGTCGGCCAGGCCGCGCAGCAGCTGCATCACGTCACGGTCCATGCCCGGGTCGAGGCCGGAGGTGGGCTCGTCCAGGAAGATCAGCGACGGCTTGGTCAGCAGCTCCAGGGCCACCGAGACGCGCTTGCGCTGGCCGCCGGAGAGGGCGGTGATCTTCTTGTCCTTGTGGATGTCGAGCTTGAGCTCGCGCAGCACCTCGTCGATGCGCGCCTCGCGCTCGGAGGTCGCGGTGTCGCCGGGGAAGCGCAGCTTGGCCGCGTAGCGCAGCGCCTTACGGATGGTGAGGTCCTTGTGCAGGATGTCGTCCTGCGGGACCAGACCGATGCGCTGGCGCAGCTCGGCGAACTGCTTGTACAGGTTGCGGTTGTCGTAGAGGACGTCGCCCTGGTTGGCCGGGCGGTAGCCGGTCAGCGCCTTGAGCAGGGTCGACTTGCCGGAGCCGGACGGGCCGATGACGGCGATCAGCGACTTCTCCGGGACGCCGAAGGAGACGTCCTTGAGGATCTGCTTGCCGCCGTCGACCGTGACCGTCAGGTGGCGGGCGGAGAAGGAGACGTCACCGGTGTCGACGAACTCCTCGAGGCGGTCGCCCACCAGGCGGAAGGTGGAGTGACCGACACCGACGGTGTCCTGGGGGCCGATGATCTGCCGGCTGACCGGCTGACCGTTGACATAGGTGCCGTTGTGACTGCCGAGGTCGACGATCTCGAAGCGGCCGTCGTTGGTGGCCCGGAACTCCGCGTGGTGACGGGAGACCTGCAGGTCGGAGACGACCAGTTCGTTGTCCAGGGCACGACCGATGCGCATGACCCGGCCGACCGCCATCTGGTGGAAGCTCGTCGGGCTGCGGTCGCCGTAGACCGGCGGTGCCCCCGCGGAGCCCTGCTCGGGCTGCGCCTGCTGCGGCACGTACGGCTGCTGCGGCTGCTGCCAGCCCCCCTGCGCCTGCGCGGGCTGCTGGTACTGCTGGCCCGGCCAGCCCTGGCCGCCACCGCCGTGCTGGGGCTGCTGGTACTGCTGCGGCGGCGGTCCCTGCTGGTGCAGCGGGGGGGCGATCGCCGTCTGGGCGCTGTAGATGTCCGCCGCCGGAGCCGCTGCGGCCGACAGGCTCAGCCGCGGGCCGTCGGTGGCATTGCCCAGGTGCACGGCTGCACCCGGGCCGAGCTCCAGCTGGTGGATCCGCTGCCCCTGCACATAGGTGCCGTTGGTGCTGCCGTGGTCCTCCAGGACCCAGCCGCGGCCGTTCCAGCGGATGGTGGCGTGCCGCCAGGAGACTCGGGCGTCCTCCAGCACCATGTCACCCTGCGGGTCCCGCCCCAGGGTGTACGACCTGGACGGATCCAGCGCCCAGGTCTGTCCATTCAATTCCAGTACGAGTTCCGGCACTCCACGCCCCACTACTTGTCCCCCGATGAGCCCCCTGCACGGGGAGTCTAGGGATGGCGAACATCGGGAGGAACTATTTCAGGCGCAGTCCCCCAACCAAAAGTCGGGAGCGCCCCGGAGGTGTACCGGCCCTGTAACAGGCCCCGTTGACCGGCGCCGAACCCGCCCCGACAGTAGGAATCGCCCACGGATGCGGTGGATGCACACGGACCACGACCATCCCGGGCAACCGGTGCGTGGAGGCGGGGGGCCGTGATGACCATGACCAGCGGCGGCCGTGCGGGGCGCGGCGCCGATCTCGTACTGACGGCGGTGGCCGGGGTGAGCTGGGCCTTCCTCGCCATGGCCGGCGTCGCGGCGGCCGGGCTGCACCTGCTGGGCGCGGACGCGGCCGGCTCGCTCGGCCCCATGACCGCGGCCGTGGTGGTGCTGGCGGTCGGCGGCTCCCTGAGCCCCTCCGGCTCCGTCGAAGCATTCGGGCTGACAGGCGCGGGGGCGCACACCACCATCGACATCGCCCCGCTGGGCGTCGGGCTGGTGGGGGCGCTGCTGCTGGGCTGGGTCCTGGCCCGCTCGCTGCGCGCCGCGGGCCCCGTGGCGCCCGGCCTCGAACTCGCCGCCCGAGCGGGCGCGGTCGTCGTCCTCTTCCTGCTCGTCCTGGGGCTGCTCGCCTGGGCCGGCTCCTCCACCGTCACCTTCGACGGCGCCGCGCTCGGCCTCGGCAAGGGACCGGGCGGCACAGGGCTGGACATTCCCGGCCTCGGCGACATCGGGAACATCGGCGGGGGCCTGCCGGACCGGCTCGCCGGGCTCGCCGACGCCAAGGCGTCCGTCGGCTTCTCCGTCCGCACCGGCCCCTCCCTCCTCGGCGGGCTGGCCTGGGTGCTCGGCGTCCTGCTCGTCACCCTCGCCGCGGCCCGCCGGGCCCCCCTGCCGGCCGCCCTGCGGGCCGCCCACCGCACCGTGCGCCCGGCCGCCTCGGCCCTGCGGACGGTGCTGCTCCTCGCCGTCGCCGCCGGCCTCGCCGCCGCCGCGGCCGCGGCCGCCGGCGACGACCATCCGCGGCGGGTGCTCGGCGCCGCGCTGCTGGGCGCCCCCAACGGGGTGTGGCTGGGCGTCCCCCTCGGGCTCTTCGTGCCCTTCCACGGCGCGGCCACCGGTTCCCTGCTGCAGATGCTGCCGCACCCCCTGGACGACCTGCTGCGCGCCGGGACGGACCTGCCGGTGACCGTGGGCCGCCTCGCCGACCTGGAGCCGGCGGTGTGGCTGCTGCCGGCCGGCTGCGTACTGCTGATGCTCACGGCGGGCGTGCTCACCGCGGTGCGCACGCCGCGCGAGGACGCGCGGGCGGGTGCCTACGCGGTGCGCTGCGGCCTGTGGCTGGGCGCCGTCACGGCGGTGGCATTGGTGCTGCTGGTGGCCGCGGTACGGCTGCGGGCGGACGCGGGCCTGTCCGTCCTGGGCGTCGACGCGGCCGGCGCCGGACTGCAGCTGACCGGCGACCTGCCGGCGGCCGCCGGCCTGGGCGCCGCATGGGGCCTGGGCGCCGGCACGGCCGGGGCGCTGCTGGCATGCGCGGTGGGGGCGGCGGGCCGGCGGGCGGTACGGCACGCGGTGCGGGCCTACCCGGACGCGGCGTACGCCCCCGGGCCGTACAACCCCTCGCCGGGCTACCGGCCGGCGCGCGAGGAGACCAACCCCTACCTGCAGGGGGGTGCCTTCGGGGCACCGACACAGACGGCGAAGGCTCCCCCGCCGCCGCGGCCACGGCGCGAGCCGCAACGGTACGGCTGGCAGGCGCCGCCGCCACCGCCGGAGGGCCCCCCGCCACCGCCGCGAAGCGGCCGCTAGGGCCGGTCCGGCGGATCATGCGGTGCCCGTAGGGGCGCGGGGTGGCACGCCGACTGCGGGCCGTCGGTGGCCGATCGCGCAGTTCCCCGCGCCCCTATGGGGCGCCGTGGCTGGCGCAGTGCCCCGTAAGGGGCGCGGGGAACTGCGCGACAAGCCACGACGCAAGCCGCAGATCGACACCGCCCCGCGCCCCTACGGGGCACTCCGTGCCGCCCCGGCCACGGGGGTGGCGACCCGGGGCGGCTACCGTAGAAGCACCATGAGCGCCGCATCGCAGACCCCGCCTGTCGCCGCCGGCGACGACGTCCCCACCCTCCTCGTCAAGATCTTCGGCAAGGACCGCCCCGGCATCACCGCCGGCCTCTTCGACACGCTTGCCGCCTTCGCGGTGGACGTCATAGACATCGAGCAGATCGTCACCCGGGGCCGCATCACGCTGTGCGCCCTGGTCACCGCCCCCGAGGGCGGCGCGCCGGCCGAGGGGAACCTGCGGGCGACGGTGCACAGCTGGGCCGAGTCGATGCGGCTGCAGACCGAGATCATCTCGGGTCGCGGCGACAACAGGCCGCGCGGTACCGGCCGTTCCCACGTCACCGTGCTCGGCCACCCGCTGACCGCCGAGTCGACGGCCGCCATCGCGGCCTGCATCACCGACACCGGCGGCAACATCGACCGCATTTTCCGCCTCGCGAAGTACCCGGTGACGGCCGTGGAGTTCGCGGTCTCCGGCACCGAGACGGAGAAGCTGCGCACGGCGCTGGCCACCGAGTCGGCAGCCCTCGGCGTGGACGTGGCGGTCGTGGCCGCCGGCCTGCAGCGGCGGGCGCAGCGCCTGGTGGTGATGGACGTGGACTCCACGCTCATCCAGGACGAGGTCATCGAGCTGTTCGCCGCGCACGCCGGCTGCGAGGCCGAGGTGGCCGAGGTGACCGCCCGGGCCATGCGCGGCGAGCTGGACTTCGAGGAGTCGCTGCACGAGCGGGTGGCCCTGCTGGCGGGGCTGGACGAGTCGGTGGTGGACAAGGTCCGTGCGGAGGTGCGCCTGACCCCCGGCGCCCGCACCCTGATCAAGACGCTGAAGCAGCTCGGCTTCCAGGTGGGCGTCGTCTCCGGCGGCTTCACGCAGGTCACGGACGACCTGCGGGAGCGCCTCGGCCTGGACTTCGCCTCCGCCAACACCCTCGAGATCGTGGACGGCCGGCTGACCGGCCGGGTGACCGGCGAGATCGTGGACCGCGCGGGCAAGGCGCGGCTGCTGCGCCGGTTCGCGGCCGAGGCGGGCGTGCCGCTGGCGCAGACGGTGGCCGTCGGTGACGGCGCCAACGACCTGGACATGCTCAACGCGGCCGGCCTGGGCGTGGCCTTCAACGCCAAGCCCGTCGTGCGCGAGGCGGCGCACACCGCCGTGAACGTGCCCTTCCTGGACACCGTGCTGTACCTGCTGGGGGTCACCCGCGAAGAGGTCGAGGCCGCCAACACCCACGAGTGACCCCCACCGGGCCCGGCCGGGCCCGGCTTCAGGCGTGCGGGGCCCAGAAGGCGACGAGCCTGCCGACGCCGTGCTCCACGGACTTCCAGGAGCCGGAGAAGCCGAGCACCGCGATGGCGGCCGTGGGGAAGCCGGAACGGTTCATCCGGGCGAGCAGGTCGCCGTCGGCCTCGCCAGCGAGGGCGTCGGCGAGGGCGTGCATGCCCGGGTTGTGGCCGATGAGCACGACGTCCTGCACCTCCTCGGAGACCTCGTTGAGCAGGGCGATCAGCTCACCGAGCGAGGCTTCGTACATCCGGTCCTCGTAGACGGTGCGCGGGCGCTCGGGCAGCTCTGCCACGGCGAGCTTCCACGTCTCGCGCGTACGGACCGAGGTGGAGCACAGGGCCAGGTCGGGTGTGATGCCGGAACCGGCGAGCCAGCGGCCGGCGACGGGGGCATCCTTGCGGCCGCGCTCGGCGAGAGGGCGCTCGTGGTCGTTGGCGTCGGACCATTCCGCCTTGGCGTGCCGGAGGATGACGATCCTGCGGGTCGGTTCGGAGCTCATGCCGTCCAGCTTCGCATGAAACCCGTGGCGGGGCGCGGGGTGTTGACGGCCTCGTCCCCCGCCGGACGGCGGACGCCCGAGCGGGTGCTCACGGCACCGGGTGCCCGGTGACCTGCCGGGCCAGGCGCAGGACCTGTACGACGACGGTACCCGCGCCGCCGGCCGGGCGCTCGCCGTCCGCGGAGACGGCGGAGGCCGGCGGGCGCAGCGCGGGCAGGCAGAACAGCGCCACGAACACCACGACGGGCAGCGCCACGGCCCACCAGGGCAGCCGGTTGGGGGACACGCGTATCGCCTCCGGAGCTCGGACGCACCGCGGGGCCGCGGTGCACCTCCGACGCTACGGAGCCGGGCGGGCGGCTCCCATCCGGTGAGCCACCCAGGCGACCCTGGCGTCATCCCCTAGGGGACGGTGGGGACAGCCCCACCCCCGGGCGGGGGTCGCGCCTCAGCCGGCGGCGAAGGTGGCGATCACGGCGATGACGACGGTGATGCCGAGCATCGCGCCGAGGATGGTCAGCAGGGCCTTCTGGCCCTTCTTGGGGTCCGGGTGCGGTTCGAGGACGGGCATGGCACCCAGTGTCCCATCCCGGCCGTCTGCCGCCTCACCCGGGCGTGTGGGTGACCCACGCCCGGCGCACCTGCAGCCAGCAGCGCTGGGCGAGGACGACGCGGGCCGCGGGGCCGACGGCGACGACGGCGGTGTCCATGGCCGGATCCCACCAGTGGGCGCAACTCACGTGCAGCTGGACGCGGTCGGTGGTGGCGTTGCCGTTGTAGCAGCGGGCGGTGACGTGGGAGCCGCGCACGCGGGTGTGGCACTCCGCCTCGCGCGCCGGCTCGGGCGAGGGTGCCGCGGCCGTGACGGCCGTCAGGGCGACGGCGCCCAGCGCCACCGTGAGCGCCGCCCGGCGGAACGGGAAGCGCATGACCGTCCACCTCCTCAGGTCTGTCCGGCGGATCCTCGCCGCGGGACGCCACGGCGCCCCGTCAGGGGCGCGGGGAACTGCGCGACAAGCCACGACGCGCCCGCGGATGTCGGCTGCAGGCCACCGGTGGCCGATCGCGCCCACGCGGCGGCAGCCGCATATCGACACCGCCCCGCGCCCCTTACGGGGCACCGCATGATCCGCCGGGCAGGCCCAGGCTCCCGCCATCAGTGTGCGGTCGCGGCGGCTTCCGCACGACCCGGGAACGCGCGCTGCCCGCGCCGGCGGACGGCCGGCGCGGGCAGCGCGGGGGTGTACGGGGCGTGCGGAAGGGTCAGGCACCCATCATGTGCACGCCGCCGTCGACGTGGACGATCTCGCCCGTCGTACGGGGGAAGAAGTCCGACAGCATGCCGACGATGCCGCGGCCGGCCGGCTCCGGGTCGGTGAGGTCCCAGCCGATGGGGGCGCGGTGGTTCCACACGTCCGCCAGCTCCTCGAAGCCGGGGATGGACTTGGCGGCCATCGACTTCAGCGGGCCCGCCGAGACCAGGTTGCAGCGGATGCCCTTGGGGCCGAGGTCGCGGGCCAGGTAGCGGTTGGTGCCCTCCAGGGCCGCCTTGGCCACGCCCATCCAGTCGTACTTCGGCCAGGCGATCTGCGCGTCGAAGGTCAGGCCCACGATGGAGGAGCCGGCCGGCATCAGCGGCAGCAGGGCCATGGCCAGGGACTTGTAGGAGTACGCCGAGACCTGGACGGCGGTGGAGACGTCCTCCCAGGTGGCCTCCAGGAAGTTGAAGGCGCCCTGCGGGCCGAAGGCGATGGAGTGCACGATGCCGTCCAGCGGGACGCCGTCGCCCAGGTGCTCGCGCACCTTGTCGGCGAGGCCGTCGAGGTGCTCCTGGTTGGTGACGTCCAGCTCGATGACCGGCGCCGGCTTCGGCAGCCGCTTGGCGATGCGCTCGACGAGCGAGAGCCGGCCGAAGCCGGTGAGGATGACCTCGGCGCCCTCGTTCTGGGCGACCTTGGCGGCCTGGAAGGCGATCGAGGACTCGGTGAGGACTCCGGTGATCAGAATGCGCTTGCCTGCAAGGATTCCACTCATGGCGATCAGTGACCCATGCCCAATCCGCCGTCGACGGGAATGACGGCTCCGGTGATGTATGCGGCGTCGTCGGAGGCGAGGAAGCGGACCGAGGCCGCGATCTCCTCGGGCTGCGCATAGCGGCCCAGCGGGACGCCGGCGACGATGCCCTTGCGCTGCTCGTCGGAGAGCACACGGGTCATGTCGGTGTCCACGAAGCCGGGCGCGACGACATTGATGGTGATGTTGCGGGAGCCCAGCTCGCGGGCGAGCGAGCGGGCGAAGCCGACCAGGCCGGCCTTGGAGGCGGCGTAGTTCGCCTGGCCGGCGGACCCCAGGAGGCCGACGACGGAGGAGATCAGGACGACGCGGCCCTTGCGGGCGCGGAGCATGCCCTTGGAGGCGCGCTTGACGACGCGGAAGGTGCCGGTGAGGTTGGTGTCGATGACGGAGGTGAAGTCCTCCTCCGACATGCGCAGCAGCAGCTGGTCGCGGGTGACGCCGGCGTTGGCGATCAGCACCTCGACGGCGCCCTGCTTCTCCTCGATCTCCTTGTAGGCCTGCTCGACCTGCTCAGGATCGGTGATGTCGCACTTCACGGGCAGGCAGCCGAGGTCCACGAGCTCGGCCGGCGGCTCCCCGGAGCGGTAGGTGAAGGCGACCTTGTCGCCGGCGTCGGCGAAGGCTCGGGCGATGGCGAGGCCGATGCCCCGGTTACCTCCGGTGACGAGAACCGAGCGGCTCAAAGGATCACCCTTCCGTTGTCGTATCCCTGGATCCTGGCGGACTACACCGAACGTATCGGTAGAGGTCGCCGAAGCGAGAAGCGACCTGCGACAGGGGGAACCGGCGGTCGCTGTTGGATCTCTACAGAAAATCTCTGCAGGAAGCAGCCCGAGGTCAGCGACCCGCGGGCGTCCAGTGGGCGGGCCTGGTCAGGCCCGCGGGCAGCTTGGTGGCCGCGTCGCCGCGGGCGGCGTGGACCTGCGGCTGGGTCAGGAACAGGGCGCCGGTCAGGTCGGCGCCGGCGAGGTTCGCATCCCGCAGGTCCGCGCCGATGAGGTCGGCGCCGCGCAGGTCGGCCCCGCCGAGGTCGGCGGCGATGAGGTAGGCGCCGCGCAGGTTGGCCCCGCGCAGGTCGGCCCGCTTCAGCCGGGCGCCCATGAGGTCGGCGCCGCGGTGGTTGCGGGTTTTGCGGCCGGCCGCGGAGCGTACGAGTTCGCTGGTGCGCAGCAGCAGGGCGCTGACGCCCTCGCGGTGGGCCGCGAGGTCGAGGGCGGCGAGCTCCTCGGGGGTGCCCAGGGTCAGGCGCTCGGTCTCCTCCAGCGCCGTGCGCAGCTCGGCGTGCAGGGGCCGGGCCTGCGGCAGGGCCAGCGCCTCGGTGAGGTACGACAGCAGCTCGTGGAGGTGGCGCATCACGGGGAACGCCTCGAACATCGGCTGCCGCAGTTCGGGGTTGCCGCGCCAGTCGCGGCCGCCGAAGGTGACCTGCGAGACCTTCTGCCCGGCGCCGAAGCAGTCGTAGACGGTGCAGCCGGTGAAGCCCTTCTCGCGCAGCCGGGCGTGGATGCCGCAGCCGAAGTCCTGCTGCAGGTTCGTGCAGGGCTTGCCGGCGGGCTTGTCCACGGCGAAGTCCGCGGAGGCGGCGAAGGGCAGGGCCACGCAGCACAGCCCGAAGCAGTTGCCGCAGTCGCCCCGCAGGGCCGTCCGGTCGGGTGTCGTCGCGGGCACGGTGGGGCTTCCTTCCGGGGGCCGCGCGGGTGGGCGGCCGGGTGGGTGACGTTGCAGGCCACGACACCTTAACGGCATCGTTCACTGCAATCACACCGATAAGGAGCGTGGACCGTGCCGCATGAGATCGATCCGTCCTTCCTCGCGCTGCCGCTGCGCCCCCTGGCCGACGCGGCGCTCGCGCGGGCGCGGGCGCTGGGCGCCCAGCACGCGGACTTCCGTCTCGAGCGGGTGCGCAGCGCCTCGTGGCGGCTGCGGGACGCCCGGCCGGCGGGTTCCTCCGACGCCACGGACCTGGGCTACGCGGTACGGGTGGTGCACAACGGGACCTGGGGGTTCGCCTCGGGCGTGGAGCTGACGATGGACGCGGCCGCGCGCGTGGCGTCGCAGGCGGTGGCCATGGCGAAGCTGTCGGCGAAGGTCATCGCGGCCGCCGGGTCCGACGAGAGGGTGGAGCTGGCCGAGGAGCCGGTGCACTCCGAGCGCACCTGGGTCTCCTCGTACGACATCGATCCGTTCGAGGTGCCGGACGGCGAGAAGAGCGGGCTGCTGGCCGACTGGAGCGAGCGGCTGCTGGGCGCGGAGGGCGTCGCGCACGTGGACGCGTCGCTGCTGACCGTCCACGAGAACAAGTTCTACGCCGACTCGGCGGGCACGGTCACCACGCAGCAGCGGGTGCGGCTGCACCCGCAGGTGACCGCCGTCGCCGTCGACGAGGACGGCGGCGGCTTCGACTCCCTGCGCACCCTCGCCCCGCCCGCCGGCCGCGGCTGGGAGTACCTGACCGGCGCCGGCGGCTGGGACTGGGACGCGGAGCTCGCGCAGATGCCCTCGCTGCTGGCGGAGAAGATGCGCGCACCGAGCGTGGAGCCGGGCGCGTACGACCTGGTGATCGACCCGTCCAATCTGTGGCTGACGATCCACGAGTCCATCGGCCACGCCACCGAGCTCGACCGGGCCCTGGGCTACGAGGCCGCCTACGCGGGCACCTCGTTCGCGACGCCGGACCTGCTGGGCACGCTGAAGTACGGCTCGGAGATCATGAACGTGACGGGCGACCGCACGGCCGAGCACGGCCTGGCGACCATCGGCTACGACGACGAGGGCGTGGCCGCCCAGTCCTGGGATCTGGTGCGCGACGGCGTCCTGGTGGGCTACCAGACCGACCGCCGCATCGCCCGCCTCATGAACCTCGGCCGCTCCAACGGCTGCGCCTACGCCGACTCCCCCGCCCACGTCCCCGTCCAGCGCATGGCCAACGTCTCCCTCCGGCCGGCCCCCGACGGGCCGTCGACGCAGGAGCTGATCGCGGGCGTGGACCGGGGCATCTACGTGGTCGGCGACCGGTCGTGGAGCATCGACATGCAGAGGTACAACTTCCAGTTCACGGGTCAGCGGGCCTACGCGATCCGCAACGGCCGCCTCGCGGGTCAGATTCGCGACTTCGCGTACCAGGGGATCACCCCGGAGTTCTGGGGCTCCATGGAGGCGGTCGGCGGCCCGCAGACGTATGTGCTCGGAGGGGCTTTCAACTGCGGAAAGGCCCAGCCGGGGCAGGTCGCCTCGGTGTCCCACGGGTGCCCGTCCGCCCTGTTCCGGAACGTGAACATCCTCAACACCACCCAGGAGGCCGGTCAGTGAGCCCTCGCCAGCACAAGCCCCACGAGATCGTCGAGCGCGCGCTGGAGCTGTCGCGCGCCGACGGGTGCGTCGTCATCGCCGAGGAGCGGTCGACCGCCAATCTGCGGTGGGCCGGCAACGCCCTGACGACCAACGGGGTCACCCGGGGGCGGAGCGTGACGGTCGTGGCGACCGTCGACGGGGCCGAGGGCACGGCCTCGGGGGTCGTGTCGCGGTCGGCGGTCACCGTGGACGAGCTGGAGCCGCTGGTGCGGGCGGCGGAGGCGGCGGCGCGGGAGGCCGGGCCGGCGGAGGACGCGCAGCCGCTGGTGACGGGGGTGCCGCAGGACGCGGCGTTCACGCAGGCGCCCGCCGAGACGTCCTCGGCCGTCTTCGACGCCTTCGCGCCGGCGCTGGGCGAGTCCTTCGCCCGGGCGCGGGCGGCGCAGCGGGAGCTGTACGGCTTCGCCCGCCACGAGGTGGTCTCCAGCTATCTGGGCACCTCCGCGGGGTTGCGGCTGCGCCACGACCAGCCGACGGGCACGCTGGAGCTCAACGCCAAGAGCCCGGACCGTACGCGCAGCGCGTGGGCGGGGCAGGCCACGCGGGACTTCACCGATGTCGATCCGCTGGCGTTGGACGCCGAGCTGGCGGAGCGGCTGGGCTGGGCGCGGCGGCGCATCGAGCTGCCGGCGGGGCGGTACGAGACGCTGCTGCCGCCGACGGCGGTGGCCGATCTGCTGGTGTACCAGCAGTGGTCCGCCTCGGCGCGGGACGCGGCCGAGGGCCGTACGGTCTTCTCGCGGGCCGGTGGTGGTACCCGGGTCGGGGAGCGTCTGTCGGAGCTGCCGATGACGCTGCGCAGCGACCCGCAGGCGCCGGGCCTGCAGTGTGCGCCGTTCGTGCTCACGGGGGCCTCGGGGGACGACGCGTCGGTGTTCGACAACGGTCTGCCCATCGCCGCCACGGACTGGATCCGCGACGGGGTGCTCACCCATCTGCTCACCACGCGGCACAGTGCCGGGCTGACGGGCCTGCCCGTCCGGCCGTACACGGACAACCTGGTGCTGGACGCGGGCGGCACCCGGTCGCTGGCGGAGATGGTGGCGGCCAGTGGCCATGACGGGCCGGTGCTGCTGCTGACGTGCCTGTGGTACATCCGCGAGGTGGATCCGGCGTCGCTGCTGCTGACGGGCCTGACCCGGGACGGGGTGTACCTGGTGGAGAAGGGGGAGGTCGTGGCGGAGGTCAACAACTTCCGTTTCAACGAGTCCCCGGTCTCGCTGCTCTCGCGGGCGACGGAGGCGGGCCGTACGGAGCGGACGCTGCCGCGCGAGTGGGGGGACTACTTCACCCGGGCGGCGATGCCGGCGCTGCGCGTCCCCGACTTCAACATGAGCTCGGTGAGCCGGGGCGTGTAGCGGCCGGGGAAGAACTGCCGGGCGGCCGGGCCGCCCGGCAAATTAGACTCGGCCCTGTCCTTTGTCCGACAACCCTCTACAGGAACGCCACGATGACACGCCTCGGCGACTCCGTCGCACGCGTCAGCGCCCTGCTGGCGCAGGACCTCTCCACCGATTCGGCCGTGGAGCAGCTGCTCACGGAGACGAAGGCGAGGCGCTATCTGGACCTGTCCGACCTGTCGCCGAAGGACCAGGCGGAGCTGATCGCCGGGCGTGCGGTCGAGGTGCTGCCGGGTGTGAGCAAGCTGGCCGACCGCATCGAGGCGCGCCGCGCCGAGGGCAGGGGCCTGCGGATCAAGCTGGGCATCGACCCGACGGGCACGGACGTGCACCTGGGGCACGCCGTGCCGATGATCATCCTCAGCCGGTTCCAGCGGATGGGCCACGACGTCACCCTGCTGATCGGTGACTTCACGGCGAAGATCGGTGACCCGACGGGTCGTACGGCGGAGCGTCCGCCGCTGACGGACGACGACATCGCGCGGAACCTGGCCTCCTACCGGGACCAGGTGCGGCCGTTCTTCGACTTCGAGAAGGTCAGCTTCCGGCAGAACAGCGAGTGGCTGGCGCCGTACACCTTCCCGGAGCTGCTGGGCGTCCTGGCGCAGGTGCCGGTCTCGCAGCTGCTGCAGCGCGAGGACTTCCGCAACCGGCTGGCGGCCGGTTCGGGCCTGACGATGACGGAGATGCTCTACCCCATCGCGCAGGCGCTGGACTCGGTGGCGCTGGAGTGCGACGTCGAGCTCGGCGGTGCCGACCAGCTGCTGAACCTGCAGATGGGCCGCAAGCTCATGGAGGTGCACCGGCAGACGCCGCAGCTGGTGGTCACGATGCCGCTGATCGAGGGCACGGACGGCACCGGCGCGAAGATGTCGAAGTCCAAGGGCAACTACGTGGGCCTGTCGGCGCCGGCCGACGACGTCTTCGGCAAGATCATGTCGGTGCCGGACCGGCTGATGGAGCCCTACCTCAAGGCGTGGACGGAGTGGACGGACGAGGAGATCGCACTCGTGCTCTCCCGCCTGGAGGACAAGGCGCTGCACCCGATGGACCTGAAGAAGGTCCTCGCGGGCGAGGTCGTGGCCGCGCTGTACGGCGTGGAGGCGGCGATGGCGGCGCGGGCCGGGTTCGTGGCGCAGTTCTCCAAGAAGAGCTTCGGTGACGTCGAGACGCCGGTGGTCGACCTCGCCGAGCACGGCGCGGAGCCGGCGACGGCGGTGCTGAGCAAGGTGCTGGGCTTCCAGCCGAGCGCCTCGGCCGCGCGCCGGGTGGCCAAGCAGAACGGTCTGCGGCTGGTCCTCCAGACGGCCGAGGGCCAGGAGGCCGTGGTGCTGGCCGAGGCGGAGGCGCTGCGGCCGCTGGGCGAGGTGGCCCGGGAGCTGCTGGCCGGGCGCACGGTGGACGGGGTCTACCTCAAGGCCGGCCGCAGGATCGCGGAGCTGCGCGGCCTGTAGGCGCTGTCCGTCCTGACGGCACGACGAGGCGGCCGGTGCGCGATGTGCGCACCGGCCGCCTCGTGCGTCACGCTCGTTGGCGGTCTCCCTTGAGGCCGACCCACAGGCGGTCACCGATGCCGACGATGATCACAGCGCCGATGAGTTGGAGTGCGTGCCTGATCCAGTCGATGCCCTTGGTGTGGTGCACCCCCAGCGCGGCTGCGGCCCAGTTGCCGAGCAGGCCGCCGATCAGACCGCAGATGATCGTCAGCAACAGGGGGATGTGCTGTTTGCCCGGCAGGATCGCCTTGGCGATCAGGCCCAGGACCAGTCCCACGATGATCGCCCACAACCAGCTCATTTCGCCTCCTCGTACGGAGCGATGTGCCGTGCTCCGCCATTGTGGGGCGTTGCCCCCTACGGCGCACGTCGGAGCCATCCGTACGCCGTATGTGCACGTCGAGCGCCCGTGCACGAGCCTGCGGCGGGCGACCCGGTCTCGTACCCGGCACAGGCGCGGCGTAACGTGGATCCCGTAGCGGCCCGAGGGGCGTCGGCACGGCAATCGGGTGGTGGAACGTGATGCGGAAGCACGGTGGAGGCGAAGTCTTCCGGATCACCGGCGCCCGGCAGGGCCTGGCGGAGGACGTGCGCGGCCGCCAGCGCCGGTACGTCATCTCGATGGGCATCCGCACGATCTCCGTGATCCTCACGGTGGTGCTGTGGAACGTGGAGCGCCATGTGGCGATCGGGACGCTGGTCCTCGGTGCGCTGCTGCCCTACGTGGCCGTCGTCATCGCCAACGCCGGCCGGGAGAATGCCCCTTCGCTGCCGAAGGCGTTCATCGGCGGGCCGAGCCGGCCGGTGCTCACGACGGGACCGGCGACGCCGGCAGGGGCTCCTGCGGAACCGGTCGCGGAAGCCGGCGAGACACCCGGCCGCGATCAAGGCCGCGACCAGCGCTGACCGTCGGCGGCCGGCGGGAGGCGTCGCGAGGGGCGGGGGAGCGGTGTGACAAGCTCAAGAAAACCTCAGATCAATCATGTGGATCGGTGCCCCGTTCCGGGCCCCCCGTGACATACTTCGTAGGCGCTCCGCATCCCCCGTCGGAGCGACAGACCGACGCCGGGCGGCTCCCCCCGTGGCTGCCCGGCGTCGCCGTGTCCACGCGGTCCCGCGTTAAGGTCGGGGCGTGAACTCCCCGAATCCTGCTTCGAGTCCCGCTGCGCATCCCGCTGTGATCTGTTCCGCGAAGGGCTGCCGCGAGGCGGCGGTGTGGGTGCTGGCGTGGAACAACCCCAAGCTGCACACGCCCGAGCGGCGCAAGACGTGGTTGGCGTGCGAGGAGCACCGCGAGCACCTGTCGCAGTTCCTGGCGGTGCGGGGGTTCTTGAAGGACGTCGTGACGCTGGAGGAGTGGGAGCGGCAGGCCCCCGCGGGCGACTGAGACCCCGGCCTCAAGGCTCATCCGGCCTCAAGGCTTATCCGCCGATCGCCGACATGGGCCGGGCCGGCTGGAGGAAGGACGGGTCGTCCAGGCCCGAGCCCGCCTTCTTGCCCCGCGTCGCCGTACGCCAGAGCCCGGCCAGTTCCTCGTCCGTCGCCCCCGCCCGCAGCGCTCCGCGCAGGTCGGACTCCTCGCGCGCGAACAGGCAGGTGCGCACCTGCCCGTCCGCCGTCAGCCGCGTCCGGTCGCAGGCGGAGCAGAAGGGGCGGGTGACCGAGGCGATGACGCCCACGCGGGCCGGGCCGCCGTCGACGAGCCAGCGTTCGGCGGGGGCGGAGCCGCGGGCGTCGTCCGGCTCGGGGGTGAGCGCGAAGCGGGTGCGCAGGCCGGCGAGGATCTCCTCGGCGGTGATCATGCCGTCCCGCTGCCAGCCGTGCTGGGCGTCCAGCGGCATCTGTTCGATGAAGCGCAGCTCGTAGCCGTGCTCCAGGGCCCAGGCCAGCAGTTCGGGTGCCTCGTCGTCGTTGTGTCCGCGCATCAGGACGGCGTTGACCTTGACGGGGGTGAGTCCCGCGGCGTGGGCGGCGGCGAGGCCGTCGAGGACGTCCTGGTGGCGCTTGCGCCGGGTGAGGGTGGCGAAGACGTCCGGGCGCAGGGTGTCGAGGGAGACGTTGACCCGGTCCAGGCCGGCGGCGCGCAGGGCGGCCGCGGTGCGGGCGAGGCCGATGCCGTTGGTGGTCAGCGACAGCCGGGGCCGGGGGGCGAGGGCGGCGCAGCGGGCGACGATGTCGACCAGCCCGGGCCGCAGCAGGGGTTCCCCGCCGGTGAAGCGGACGTCGCGCACGCCAAGACGGGTGACGGCGACGTGGACGAGGCGGACGATCTCGTCGTCGGTGAGGAGCTCGGGCCTGGGCAGCCAGGCGAGGCCCTCGGCGGGCATGCAGTACGTGCAGCGCAGGTTGCAGCGGTCGGTCAGGGAGACGCGCAGGTCCGTCGCGACGCGGCCGTAGGTGTCGATGAGCACGGCGAACGCCCCCTCCCGCGGACTGGACAGTGGAACCGCCGCATCGCAGCGTACGCGATCGGCCGCGGGAGGGGGCGCCGGGAGGGGGCTCAGTGGGCTCCGTAGCCCGTCAGGGAGCGCACCTCCAGCTCCGCGTACCGCTTGTCCTGGTCCGGTGCCGGCTTCGAGGCCAGGGAGCCGGCCCAGCCGAGGAGGAAACCGAGCGGGATGGAGACCAGGCCCGGGTTGCCGAGCGGGAAGTAGTCGAAGCTCAGGCCGGGGAAGAGCGCCTTGGCGTTGCCGGAGACGACCGGGGAGAAGATCACCAGGGTGACGGAGGAGATCAGCCCGCCGTAGATCGACCACAGCGCGCCCCGGGTGGTGAAGCGCTTCCAGAACAGGCTGTAGAGGATCGTCGGCAGGTTGGCCGAGGCGGCGACGGCGAAGGCGAGGGCCACCAGGGCGGCGGCGTTGAGGCGGTGGGCGAAGATGCCCAGCGCGATCGAGATCGCGCCGATGACGACGGCGGCGAGCTTGGCGGTGAGGATCTCCTCCTTCTCGCCGGTGCGCCCCTTGCGGATGACGTTGGCCCACAGGTCGTGGGCGAAGGACGCGGAGGAGGCCAGGGTCAGGCCGGCGACCACGGCGAGGATGGTGGCGAAGGCGACCGCCGAGATCACCGCCAGCAGGACGGCCCCGCCGGTGGAGCCCGCTCCCCCGCCGATCTCCTGGGCGAGCAGCGGGGCGGCGGTGTTGCCGGACTCGTTGGAGGCGGTGATGGCCTTGGGACCGACGAGGGCGGCGGCGCCGAAGCCGAGGGCGATGGTCATCAGGTAGAAGGCGCCGATGATGCCGATGGCCCAGTTCACCGACGTCCGGGCGGCCCGGGCGGTGGGGACGGTGTAGAAGCGGATGAGGATGTGCGGCAGTCCGGCG
The DNA here is from genome assembly GCF_057552455.1 of Streptomyces sp. PKA51. Lineage (NCBI taxonomy): Bacteria > Bacillati > Actinomycetota > Actinomycetes > Kitasatosporales > Streptomycetaceae > Streptomyces > Streptomyces sp. PKA51. The sequence continues at coordinate 188,804 of NZ_BAAJPZ010000012.1, read as the reverse complement.
GTGCCCAGGACCAGGGCCAGGCCCAGGGAGATGAAGTTGAGCTTGGAGGTGCCGTCCTTGCCGTACTGCAGGCCCGGTTCCAGGAAGGCCCGGCCCTTGCCGCTGGCCTCGGCGGCGCGGCCGAGCAGGGTGGAGAGGTTCCAGTGGAACTTGGTCAGGACGAGCACGGTGATCAGCACGGTGCCCGCGATGAGCAGGACGGCCTTGACGATCTGCACCCAGGTGGTGCCCTTCATGCCGCCGATGGTCACGTACAGCACCATCACCAGGCCGACCAGGACGATGATCCAGCGCCGGGAGCCCTCGCCGGTGGCGCCGAGCAGCAGGGCCACCAGGGCACCGGCGCCGACCATCTGGGCGAGCAGGTAGAAGATCGACACGACGATGGTGGAGGTGCCGGCCGCGGTGCGCACCGGCCGCTGTTCGAGCCGGTGGGCGAGGACGTCGGCCATCGTGAACCGGCCGGAGTTGCGCAGCGGCTCGGCGACGAGCAGCAGGGCGACCAGCCAGGCGACGAGGAAGCCGATGGAGTACAGGAAGCCGTCGTAGCCGTAGAGCGAGATGGCGCCGGCGATGCCCAGGAAGGACGCGGCGGACATGTAGTCGCCGGAGATCGCCAGTCCGTTCTGGAAGCCGGTGAAGGAGCGGCCGCCGGCGTAGAAGTCGGTGGCGTCCTTGGTCTGCCGGCCGGCCCAGACGGTGATGCCGAGGGTCACGGCGACGAAGACGGAGAAGAGGGTGATGATCAGGGTGCGGTGTTCGCCCGCGCCGCCGGCGGCGAGCAGTTGGGTGGCTTCGGTGCTCATTCCCCCGCCTCCAGCCGGGCCTTGAGGGCCTCCGCCTTGGGATCGATGCGTGCTGCGGCGTGCCGGGCGTACCACCAGGCGATCAGGAAGGTGGTCAGGAACTGGGCCAGGCCGAGGACGAAGGCGACGTTGATGTTGCCGAGCACGATGGTGTCCATGAAGCCGCCCGCGTAGTTGGACAGCAGGACGTACAGCAGGTACCAGCTGACGAAGGCAATGGTCAGCGGGAAGGCGAAGGAGCGGTGCGCCCGGCGCAGTTCCCCGAATTCGGCGCTGCGCTGGAGGTCGGCGAAGGTGTCGGGCTGGGCGGGAATGGCGGCGCGGGGCGGCTCGTCCGGCCCCTGGGGTGCGCTGGGTGGGGCACCCACGGCCTCTTCTGGGTCCACGGCCTCTCCTGACGAGGTTTGGATGGGGGCGCGAGCCGGGATCTTGTGACTCGGATCACGCATCGTAGGGTGACACCGCAGTATGCGACAGGGGGGCGGCGTTGTGCCGTCCCTCTGCGGACGGCCGTGGGCAAGCGCGGGGTTGACGGCCGGATCAGCCGGAGGGGCGCCCCCCAGTCTCGGTGAATTCATTGCCCGCCGCCGCTGATCGGCGCTAGCTTCACTCGTCATGCGCGACCGCCCCCGCACATCTGTGCGGCGGGCGGATTCCCGGATGATGTGGAGACCTTCATGGCCATGGCTCATCTGCGTCTCAGACGGCGGCAGGCGCTCCTCGCCGCCCCGCTCGGACTGGCGCTCACCGCCTCCCTCGGCTTCCTGCCCGGCGCGGCCAGCGCCGCCCCGCAGGCCCCCGCCTCCCCTTCCGCCGCCGCGACCGCGACGGGACCGCTGCTGTCGTACGTGGTGAACACGGCCACGGACCGGGGCACGCTGGCCCGGGTGAAGAAGGCCGTCGCGAAGGCGGGCGGCAGCATCGTGGTGTCCTACGACCGCATCGGCGTCATCGTCGTCCACTCCCGCGACGCCGGATTCGCCAAGGCCATGCGGTCGGTGGCCGGGGTGTCCTCGGCGGGCGCCACCCGCACCGCGCCCATCACCTCGGCGGCCACCACCGACTACGGCAAGCCCGAGCGGCTGAAGCTGTCGAAGGAGGAGAAGGGGGCCGCCGCCCGGTCGCTGGCGGCCGGCAAGGAGCCGCTGGAGGGCCTGCAGTGGGACCTGGGCGCGATAGGCGCCGACAAGGCCGCGAAGGTGAACGCGGGCAGCAGGAAGGTCACCGTCGCCGTCATCGACACCGGCGTGGACGACACCCACCCCGACCTGGCCCCGAACTTCTCCGCCGGGCAGTCCGCGAGCTGCGTGTCCGGCAAGGCCGACACGAGCCCGGGCGCCTGGCGCCCGCACAACCCGGCCGACGACTACCACGGCACGCACGTCGCCGGGACGATCGCCGCGGCCCGCAACGGTCTGGGCGTCTCCGGTGTTGCTCCTGGTGTGAAGGTATCCGGCATCAAGGTGAGCACGCCCGACAAGAACGCCTTCTTCTACGCGGAGAGCGTGGTGTGCGCGTTCGTCTTCGCCGCCGACCACGGCGTGTCGGTGACGAACAACAGCTACTACGTCGACCCGTGGCTGTTCAACTGCCCCGACGACGGCGACCAGAAGGCGATAGCCGAGGCGGTCGGCCGGGCCGCCAAGTACGCGCAGGACAAGGGCGTGGTCAACGTCGCCGCCGCCGGCAACTCCAACCTGGACCTCGCGGCGCCGCAGCTGGACGACGCCTCCAGCCCCAACGACTCCAAGCCGGTGCCGCGCAAGGTGGACCCGCGGCAGTGCCTGGACGTGCCCGCCTCCCTGCCCGGCGTGGTCACCGTCGCCGCGACCGGGGTGAAGTCCGGGAAGTCCTTCTACTCCAACTACGGTCTGAACGCGATCGACGTCGCCGCCCCCGGCGGCGACTCGCTGCAGATACCCGAACTGCCCGCCAAGGACGGCCGGATCCTGTCCACCCTGCCCGGCGGCGACTGGGGCTTCCTGCAGGGCACCTCGATGGCCAGCCCGCACGTGGCGGGCGTGGCGGCGCTGCTCAAGAGCGCCCACCCGGGCTCCAGCCCGCAGGAGATCCAGTGGCTCCTGAAGGCCCAGGCGAAGAACCCGGGCTGCCCCGCCGCCGGCTACGACCCGGACGGCACGGGCAAGTGGAAGGCCGCGTGCACCGGCACCAAGCACGTCAACAGCTTCTACGGCTACGGCATCGTCGACGCCCTGGCGGCCGTCACGGACTGACCGCCGCCCGCGCGGGGGCCGGCCGCTGCCGGCCGGCCCCCGCCGCCGCGACGCACCGGTGCACGCCGTAGGCGAGCAGGGCCTGGGCGGCGGCGTAGGTGAGCATGACCCAGAACTGGGCGGCAGGCGCCTGCGGCCAGCCGGCGAGCGTGCCGGCCAGCAGCGAGTCGGAGACGAGGAAGAGCACTCCGCCGGCCGCGGCCCACGCCCCGGCCCGGGTCGCGGCCAGGGCCATGGCGGTCAGCAGCAGGCTGTACAGGACGACGGGCAGCCGCATGCCGGCCTCCAGGCCGGGCCACAGCAGGGCCACCGTGGCGAGCCAGGCGGCGGCGTACGCGGCGGCGAGCCGGTACGTACGGCTGCCGCTCGGCGTGCCGTGCCGGGCGAACAGGGCGAGGTAGCACAGGTGCCCCGCGGCGAAGGCCGCCATGCCCAGCAGGAACGGCGTACGGCCGTCGGCCTGCAGCAGGACGTCGCCGGCGCAGCCGCACAGCAGGGCCGCGGCGAGCAGGCGGGAGCCGCCGTGCAGCAGCACGGCGGCGGCCAGCAGCGGCATCAGGGCCGGTTTGGTCAGGTGGGCGAGGGTCGTGGCGTGGGCGAGCAGCGCGCCGAGGTGGGCCGCGGCGACGGCGCCGAAGGCCGCCGGCACGGCCCGGGCGGCCCTCACGCGGCCCGTCCGGGCTGCACGGCCGCCGGGCGCTCGGCGTGCACGGCGGGCTCGGCGGCCGGTGGCCCCGGCTGCCAGCCGGGGCCGCGGAAGACGCGGCCGGCGCGCTCGCGCCAGCTGCGGGCGGCCCGCACGTCGCGGGCGATCGCGGCGTACTCGTGGGTGGCCACGCGCAGCGGGTTGTAGGTGGCGATGTTCTTCGTCAGTCCGTAGACGGGGCGTTCGCCCTCCGGCACGAAGGAGCCGAACATCCGGTCCCAGACGATGAGGATGCCGCCGAAGTTGCGGTCGAGGTAGCCGCCCTGGGAGGCGTGGTGGACGCGGTGGTGCGAGGGCGTGTTGAGGACGAACTCCAGCGGCCCGGGCAGCTTGCCGACGCGCTCGGTGTGCACCCAGAACTGGTAGACGAGGTTGACCGAGGAGCAGAACGCCAACGCCGCCGGGTGCACGCCGGCGAGCACCATGGGCACGTAGAACGGCCACACGGTCAGCGACGTCCACGGCTGGCGCAGGGCGGTGGTGAGGTTGAACTTCCTGCTGGAGTGGTGCACCACGTGGCAGGCCCACAGGATGCGCACCACATGGTGGCCGCGGTGCGACCAGTAGTAGAAGAAGTCCTGCGCGAGCAGCATCAGCGGGAGCGTCCACCACAGGACGGGCACGCGCAGCGGGGTCAGTTCGTACAGGGCCGTGTAGAGCGCGACGATCGGGATCTTCCACAGGGCGTCGAAGACGAGGCTGCCGAGCCCCATGCCGATGCTGGTCGCCGCGTCCTTGGCCGCGTATCCCTCCAGGCGGTCGTCGGGATGGATCCGGTAGCTCACCGCTTCCAGCGCGGTGAGCACGACGAAGGCGGGTATGGACCACAGGACCACGTCGGGTAGGTGCGGCATGGGCGCACCATAAGCACGCCGACGGCCTTGTCGCTAGGGGTTGTTACCCCCGGGTACCGAATCTTTGTTACCGGCGGTCGCCGGGGCGGGGAGAGCCGGGGAAAACCGTTCGCGACCGTGATCGGCGGGCTCCTAGAATCGTGGTGCGGGGGCGGCTCCGCGGTGTGCTTCCTTCTCCCTTTCCTCCACAGAAACGAGCGCGCCCACTTCCCGCCCCCGCTTCGCTTTCTCCGGGGGGTTCTTCGTGTCCACGCTCCAGGCCGTTCTGCTGCGCCGCGCCCAGATCGTCCACATCGACCACGAGCCGGCGACGGGCCCGGCCGCCGGCGACCCGCGCATGGCCGCGGGACTGACGGCCCTGGAGGCCGAGCTGCTCGCGCGCGGGCACGCGCTGACCGAGCCGCTGCGCTCGGCGCTGGCGGGCGCCGGGGCCGAGGCACTGGCCGACACCGGACGCGGCCTGCTGCGCGCGCTCGACGCGCAGCTGGGGGCGGACCGTACGCACATGCCGCTGTTCCGCGACTTCCCCGCCTCGGTGCCGCACGAGACGTTCGCGCTGTACGTCGACCGTGTCTTCACCCTGCTGCTGCAGCGGCCGGACCAGCCGTGCGTGCTGTGCGGGACGGTCGGGCGGGTGCACCCCGTCGCGCCGTGTGCGCACCTGGTGTGCCGTTCCTGCTGGGACGGCGCGGATTACGCCGGGTGCCCGCTGTGCCACCGGCGCATCGACCGCGACGATCCCTTCCTGCGACCGTCGCGCCCGGTGGCGGACGCGGGCGTGCCGTCCCCGGGCCCGCTGAAGCTGCTGGTGCTGGGGACCTCGCGCACCGCGGACGCCGCCCGGGAGCTGGCCGCGCTGCTGGCCCGTACCACGCCGCTGTCGCCGCAGGACCGGGACGACCTCAAGGTGCTGCTGGCGCACGCCGAGCCCGGCGGCCTCGCATGGCTGCCGCAGGACGTCCCGGTGCGCGAGACCAAGGCACTGGTGCTCGGCACGCTGCTGCGCGACGGCGGCCCGGCGACCGTGGCGGCGGTGCGCGAGCTGCTGCCGCTGCGGCTGACGACCGCCACCGACGTGCTGCGGCTGCTGTGCGTGTGGTCCGGCGGCGAGGCGGACCTGCTGCAGCCCCCGCGCCAGCGCGGTCTGCCGCGCGGGCTGCGGCGCGAACTGCTGGGCGTGCTGGAGGGGTTGGAGCCCGCCTCGCTCGTCGAGGACCTGCTGCGGCACCGGGCCGCGTGGCGGCGCGCCGCCGAGCTGCTGCACCCCTTCGAGCAGCACGCGCGCCACCCGCGGGCGGCCCTGGCCTTCGCGGCCCTGCGCGACACGGACGTCTGCGGCACCGGCCCGCTGGCCCGCGCGCTGCTCGCGACGGCACAGCGGCACCCGGAGGCGGTGGCGCTGCGGGCGGCGCCCGACGGCCGTACGCGGATCGTGCCGCGCACCTGGGCGGGGCGGGTCGAGGAGGCGCTGCGCGCCGGCGATCCGGCAGCGGCCGTGGCGCTGCTGCGGCAGCGGCCCGGCGAGCTGGTGCGGCGCCTGGACCACGTGCTGCGGCTGTACGGCGGCGGCGAGCTCGCGCCGGAGGTGGCCGAGGCGCTGGAGCAGGGGTTGCCCACGGTGGGAGCGGGGGCACTGCTGGGAGCGCTGGGCGCCCTGCGGGGCCGGCACCTGCCATCGGCGCGCCGGGTGTTCTTCCCCCGCGGCACGGTGACGCGCGTGCACGCGGTGGAGGACCTGCGCGAGCCGCTGGCCGCGCCGGTCGTGGAGCGGGTGTGCGCGCTGCTGGAGGCGGAGGCGCTGCGGCGGCTGTCGGCCGCCCCGCCGTTCGAGGTGGCGCTGCTGGACTCCGGCCTGGCCGACCTGGCCGTGCCCTTCGCCGAGCACTCGGCGGCCGCCTCCCTGGTGGCGGTGCCGCGCGGCAGCACCCTGGGCCTGCCCGAGGGGGACGTGCTGCGGCTGTTCCTGCACTGGATGGAGCCCGCGGGCGAGCGGGTGGACCTCGACCTGTCGGTGGCCTTCTTCGACGAGGAGTGGAACGGCGTCGGGCTGTGCGACTACACGAAGCTGCGGTTCCGGCAGGACGCCGCGGTGCACTCCGGCGACCTCACCTCCGCGCCGGCGCCCGACGGCGCGACCGAGTACGTCGACCTGGACGTGCTCGCCCTGCTGGAGGCGGACGTGCGCTACGCGGTGCCGGTGGTCTTCAGCTACAACAACATTCCCTTCGAGGAGCTGCCGGACGCCTTCGCCGGGTTCATGACGCTGCCGGGCACGGGGGCGCGGGGCGCGTCGTACGATCCGCGCACGGTGCGGCAGCGCTTCGATCTGACCGGGCGGTCGCGGGCCTGCGTGCCGATGGTCGTCGACCTGGCGGAGGGGCGAGCCCTGTGGACCGATGTCCACCTTCCGGGTGACAGCGGCCTGCACAGCGTGGGCCGGCACGGCAATGCGATGGGCGTGCTGGGCCGCGAGCTGACCGGCTACTTCTCCTCCGGTGCCCGGGTGAGCCTGTGGGAGCTGGGCTGCTGGCACGCGGCCGCCCGGGCGGGCGAGGTCGCGGTGCTCCGGCGCGTGCCGGGCGGGGCCGCCGAGCTGTGGCGGTACGGGCGCCGGGCGGGCGAGGGCGCCGGTGCCTTCGCGGCGCGGCTGCGCGCGCTGGCGCCCCCGGACTTCTGCGAGCCGGTGGGGGACGCCCACGAGCTGGCCGCGGCGGCGATCGAGGGCCGGCACGCCTTCGTCGCCCTGCTGGAAGGGTCGGTGGGCGTGCGCAAGGCGACCGGTACGGTCTACCGGCTGCTGCCGGGCGCCGTCGACGGGTGCGAGGGCACGGTGCGGGTGACGGCCGGGGAGCTGCTGTCGGCACTGGCCTGAAGGTGTCGCTCGGCACGGCCGGATCCCGCGCTGTCAGTGCGGGCCCTTAAGCTCTTGGACCATGCTCGACGACCGCACCGACACACCCCTGCCCGACCCGTGGCCGGCCGCCTATCCCGAGGGGTACGCGGTCGTCGACGTGGAGACCACCGGGCTCGCCCGGGACGACCGGATAGTGTCGGCGGCGGTCTACCAGCTGGACGCCCGGGGCCGGGTCGAGGACCGGTGGTACACGCTGGTCAACCCCGAGCGCGATCCGGGGCCGGTGTGGATCCACGGTCTGACCTCCGAAGTCCTGGAGGGTGCGCCGCTGTTCGCGGAGATCGCCGGCGCGTTCGCGGAGCGGCTCGCGGGCCGGGTGCTGGTGGCGCACAACGCGGCCTTCGACTGGTCGATGATCGCCCGCGAGTACGCCCGGGCGCGCTCGGCCGCGCCGGTGCGCCAACGGCTGTGCACGATCGCGCTGTCGAAGGAGCTCGGGCTGCCGCTGCCCAACCACAAGCTGGAGTCGCTCGCCGCGCACTACGGCGTGGTGCAGGAGCGCGCCCACCACGCGCTGGACGACGCCCGGGTGCTGGCGGAGGCGTTCCGGCCGAGTCTGCACCGGGCGGCCGAGAGCGGGCTGCGGCTGCCGCTGCTGGCCTGCCAGCCGCTGACGGAGTGGTCGGACTCGCCGGCGCCGGTCCCGTCGCCGAGGGCCGGTTATCAGCCGTCGTTCCGCTCGACGTGGCGGGCGAGCCGCAAGCGTCCGGCGTGCCCGTATCCCAACCCCGGCCATTACAAACCGGGCGAACAGCTCATTCAGGGCATGCGGGTGGCGTTCTCCGGCGACACCTCCATCGACCGCGAGCTGCTGGAGGACCGGGCCGTGGAGGCCGGGCTGCACGTGGCGACGAGCATCTCCCGGCTGACCAGCGTGCTGGTCACCAACGACCCCGACTCCCCCACCTCCAAGGTCACCAAGGCCCGCACCTTCGGCACCCCCGTGATCGACGAGGCGGCCTTCGTCCAGCTCCTGTCCCATGTGGTCCCCGCCGAGAGCCGGGTCTGACCGGCAAGCGGCACCCACCGGCCGGGGTGCGAATCCCACCAGGTACCGTCAAATGCGTGTACCGCTTCCTGCTGACCCGGCAGTGGGTGATCCTCACCCTCGTGGGGCTCGCCCTGATCCCGGCGATGATCAGACTGGGCTTCTGGCAGCTGCATCGCCACGAGGCCCGGGTGGCACGCAACGACCACATCGCCCGCAGCCTCACGCGGCCCCCGGTGCCGGTCACCGAGCTGACCGCCCCGGGCCGCGACGTGCCGCAGGACGCCGTCTGGCGCCGGGTCACCGCGACCGGCACCTACGACGCCAAGGGCGAGGTCGTCGCCCGCTACCGCACGGACGCCTCCGGCAAGTCCGGCTACATGGTCATCACCCCCCTCGTGCTGGCCGACGGCCGCGCGGTGCTGGTCAACCGCGGCTGGATCCCGGCCGACGCGGGTCAGCTGACGTTCCCCGAGGTTCCCGCGCCCCCGGCCGGGACGATCACCGTGACCGGCCGGCTGCGCGCCGACGAGACGGCCAGCAGCGGCATCAAGGACACCAAGGGCCTGCCGCCCCGCATGATCATGCGGATCAACAGCGAGCGCCAGGCCGCCACGCTGCACCGCAGCCTGCTCGGTGGCTACCTGGAGCTGATCTCCCCCACCGCCGCCGGCCAGCCCCAGGTCGTGCCCGACCCGGACCACAGCAGCATCGGCAACCACATGGCGTACGCGATCCAGTGGTGGCTGTTCACCGCGTTCGTGCCCGTCGGCTGGGTCGTGCTCGTGCGCCGTGAGCGCCGCGACCGGGCCGCGCAGGCCGCACAGCAGGAGACGACCGCGCAGCCCGGCGCACCCGAACCGGTCGCCCGGACAGCCCCCGGCACGGAGTAACCACCCTCCCAGCTGGGAAGACGCCACGCGTGGCAGCACTCATCGAGGACTACGCGCTCATCGGCGACCTCCAGACCGCGGCCCTCGTCGGCCGCGACGGCTCGATCGACTGGCTCTGCCTGCCCCGCTTCGACTCCCCCGCCTGCTTCGCCGCCCTCCTCGGCGACGAGGACAACGGCCACTGGCGCCTGGCCCCCGCCGGCGCCGGCGCCTGCACCCGGCGCGCCTACCTGGAGGACTCCCTCGTCCTCGAGTCCGTGTGGGAGACCGCCGACGGCGCCGTGAAAGTCACCGACTTCATGCCGCAGCGCGACCGCGCCCCCGACCTGGTGCGCATCGTCGAGGGCCTCAGCGGCCGCGTCGAGATGCTCGGCGTGCTGCGGCTGCGCTTCGACTACGGCGCCATCGTGCCCTGGGTGCGCCGTACCGACGGACACCGCGTCGCCGTCGCCGGCCCCGACTCCACCTGGCTGCGCAGCGAACCGGAGGTGCCCACCCGCGGCGAGGGCCGCAGCACCCGCTCGGAGTTCACGGTCGGCGCCGGGGAGAAGATCGCCTTCGTCCTGACCTGGCACCCCTCCCACGAACCCCGGCCCGCCCTCATCGACCCCCACGAGGCCCTCGACCACAGCCTCGCCGACTGGCGCGCCTGGGCCGGCCGCTGCCGCTACCGCGGGCCCTACCGCGAGGCCGTCGTCCGCTCGCTGCTCACCCTCAAGGCCCTCACCTACGCCCCCACCGGCGGCATCGTCGCGGCCCCCACCACCTCCCTGCCCGAGGAGATCGGCGGCGTACGCAACTGGGACTACCGCTACTGCTGGCTGCGCGACTCCACCCTCACCCTGAACTCGCTGCTCGCCCTCGGCTACGAGGACGAGGCCCGCGCCTGGCGCGACTGGCTGGTGCGGGCCGTCGCCGGCGACCCCGCCGACCTGCAGACGATGTACGGGCTGGCGGGCGAGCGCCGGCTGCCGGAGACCGAGCTGCCCTGGCTGGCCGGCTACGAACGCTCCTACCCCGTACGCACCGGCAACGGCGCCGTCTCCCAGCTGCAGCTCGACGTCTACGGCGAGGTCGTCGACTCGCTGCACGCCGCCCGCGAGGGCGGGCTGCGCGCCAAGCCGCACGCCTGGAACATCCAGCGCTGCTTCCTGGACTTCCTGCGCGAGCACTGGCGCGAGCCCGACGCCGGCCTGTGGGAGGTGCGCGGCCCGCGCCGGCACTTCGTGCACTCCAAGGTCATGGCCTGGGTCGCCGCCGACCGCGCGGTGCGCACGCTGGAGGCCGACGCGGACCTGGACGGCGACCTGGACGGCTGGCGGGCCCTGCGCGAGGAGATCCACCGCGAGGTGTGCGAGAAGGGCTACGACGCCGGGCGCGGCGCCTTCGTCCAGTCCTACGGCTCCACCGAACTGGACGCCGCCACCCTGCTCATCCCCCGCACCGGCTTCCTGCCGCCCGACGACCCGCGCGTCCTGTCCACCGTCGACGCGGTACGGCGCGAGCTCACCGACGACGGCTTCGTGCGCCGCTACGGCGACGGCCTCGCCCATGCGGCGGTGGACGGCATCTCCGGCACCGAAGGCACCTTCCTGGCCTGCTCCTTCTGGCTGGCCGACGCGCTGCACCTGACCGGGCGCCCCAAGGAGGCCCGCGCCCTCTTCGAGCGGCTTCTGGCCGTGCGCAACGACGTCGGCCTGCTGGCCGAGGAGTACGCCCCGGGCGCCGGCCGGCAGCTGGGCAACTTCCCGCAGGCATTCAGCCACATCGGCCTCGTGGGCACCGCCTTGTTGCTCGACGGCGCCGGACCGGCACACTGAGGGCATGGATCTTGGACTGAAGGACCGGGTGTACGTCCTGACCGGAGCCAGCCGCGGCCTCGGCCACGCCACCGCACGCGAATTGACCGCCGACGGCGCCCGCGTGGTGCTCTCCGGCCGCGACGCGGACACCGCCGCGGCGGCGGCACGGGAGCTCGGCCCCGGCGCGATCGGCATCGGCGCGGACAACGCCGACCCCACGGCGGCCGAGCGGCTGCTGAGCGCGGCGCGCGAGCACTTCGGACGGCTCGACGGCGTCCTCGTCAGCGTCGGCGGCCCGCCGCCCGGCACGGCCCTCGGCAACGACGACGACCAGTGGCGGGCCGCGTTCGACTCCGTCTTCCTCGGCGCCGTACGACTGGCCCGGGCGGCCGCGGCGGAACTGGACGAGGGCGGCGTGATCGGCTTCGTCCTCTCGGGCTCCGTCCACGAACCGATTCCGGGCCTGACCATCTCCAACGGCCTGCGCCCGGGCCTGGCCGGCTTCGCCAAGTCCCTCTCCCGCGAACTGGGCCCCCGCGGCATCCGCGTGATCGGCCTCGCCCCGGGCCGCATCGCGACCGACCGGCTGAAGGAACTGGACGCCCTGTCGGGCGACGCCGAGGCGACGAAGGCGCGCCGCGAGGCGGAGATCCCCCTCGGCCGCTACGGCACCCCCGAGGAATTCGGCCGCGCGGCGGCCTTCCTGCTCTCCCCGGCGGCGTCGTACGTGACGGGAGTCGTCCTGTCGGTGGACGGCGGGGCCCGGCACGGGTTCTAGGACGTCCGCGGCGGCTCTTCGTCACGCGCCACCACGGCGCCCCGTAGGGGCGCGGGGCGGTGCCGATCTGCGGCTGCCGCCGCGTGGGCACGACAAGCCACGACGCGCCCGCAGTCGGCCCCCGGGGTGGCGTGTCGGCTGCGGGCCGTCACTGGCCGCTCGCGCAGTTCCCCGCGCCCCTGATGGGGCGCTGCGCGCTCCATCGGCGCCCCGTAAGCGGGGGGCGGCCGGCGAGCCACGACGCACCCGCAGACGAAGGGCCGCGCCCCTGACGGGGCGTCAGCCCCTACCCCACCCGCTCCGCGCGGCGCCGCACCGCGCGGAGGCGGATCTCCGCGGGCAGGCGGCCCAGCCCCGCCGAGGCCCGTGCGTGCCGCAGCACTTCGCCGGTCAGCCGGGCCAGCGCGTCCGCCGGCGCCGCCCGCGCCCCCAGCACCACCGCGATGCGCACCTGCGGTGCCGTGCGCCGTCCCGACAGGGCGACGAGGGCCCGGTCCACGCCGTCGAGCGCCTCGGCCTCCGCCTCCATGGCCTCCTCCAGGGCCCGGCCGCGCACGACGTCGACCTCGCCGCCGCCGCTGACGACGGCCACCTCCCGCAGCCGCCGGCGGCGGCCCTGGGACCAGAGCCACCACAGGGCGAGCAGCACGGTGACGGCCAGGGCGGCCAGAACCGCCGGCCACCACCACGACCGTCCCCGCCACCGCTGCCGCTGTGCCCGGGTGAGCAGGACGTCGTCGGGCCCGTCGAAGGGCCAGGCCGCCGGCAGCCGGACGGCCCAGCGCCGTTGCAGGTCGAGCGCCCCGACGAGGACGGCGGCGCCCAGGGCCAGCAGCAGCAGTCCGGCGAGGGCGAGCAGTACCCGGTTGACGGTCCTGAGCACCGTGGGCTCACCCCTTCGGCGGCCGGCGGACGTGCACGGACAGGGAGGGTTCGCGCACCAGGCCCAGGGCGCGGACGCCGTCGGCGAGGGCGGAGTTGACGTCGGTGCGCACCTCGTCCAGGTCGCGGAAGTGGGCCTCGGCACGGGCCCGCACGACCCGGCGCCCGACGTCGACGCGCACCGAGCGCACGCCGGGCACCTCCAGGGCGCGGTCGCGCAGCGCCAGGGCCGCGGCGCGGCGTTCGAGCACGGAGTGTACGTCGGCGTCGTCGTGCCGCATCGGCAGCAGGCGGCGCATGCCGGGGGTCAGGGCGAGCGCGATCAGCCAGCCGCCGGCGAGGATGCAGGCCACGGCGCCGGTGACGATCCAGGGGTTGCGCAGGTGCACGGTGGCCAGGTCGTGGGCGAGGGTGCGGCGCCAGGCCATGGCCGGGTGGCCGGCCCGTACGGCGGCGGTGTCGTAGAGCAGCAGGCCGGCGGCGGCCAGGAGCGCGGCGGCGAGCAGGGCCGCGGGCAGCCTGCGGGCGGACCACGGGCGCCGGTCGCCACGGCTCATCGCACCCGCTCCCCGGTGGTGCGCGAGGTGTGGACGGAGTGCAGCCGTTCGACGGTGACCGCCACTTCGGGCACCTCCATGCCCGCCAGGGTGCGGACCCTTTCGACGATGCGGGCGCGCACGTCCCGGCAGCGGGCGGCGATGTCGGCGGGGTAGTCGAGCTCGACGGCGACGCGGACGCGGGCGGTGCCGTCGTGCACGTCGACGGCGGCGTAGGGCGGTTCGTGGTCGTCGGGCAGGGTGCCGGTGAGCGCTTCGCGCGCCGCCTGGCCGGCGATCTTGGCGACGACGCGGTCGGCGATCCGGGTGGCCCCGCGGTCGGCGGGCTCCACCGGGCGTGGTGCGGCCACCGGCTACCTCCCGCGTCCGTCGCGGTCGCGGGGGCGCAGCAGGCGCGCGAACTCCCCCGGTTCGAGGTCGCCGTCGAAGCAGCGGCCGGCGACGAAGCCGATCGCGCCCAGCGAGCCGACCAGCAGGAAGGCGCCGAACCCGCCGAAGTACCCGGCGAAGCCGAGCGCCATGCCGGCGGCGAGGCCGGCCACGGCCATGCTCATCACATGCTCCTCACTGGATCCGCGGCTCGGGCTCTTCCTCGTCCTCGTCGGGCAGCTTGACGTCGGTGACGGCGATGTTGACCTCGACGACCTCCAGCCCGGTCATGCGTTCCACGGCGGTGACGACGTTCTCCCGCACGGCGCGGGCCACGTCGGCGATGGCGACGCCGTACTCGACGACGATCTCCAGGTCGAGGGCCGTCTGCACCTCGCCGACCTCGGCCTTCACGCCGCGGGTGGCCGACCTGCTGCCGGGGACGCGGTCGCGCACGGCGCCGAAGGAGCGGCTCAGGCCGCTGCCGAGGGCATGGACGCCCAGCACGTCGCGGGCCGCCAGGCCGGCGATCTTCTCCACGACGCCGTCGGCGATCGTGGTGCGCCCCCGCTCGGCGGGGGCGGGCAGTTCCTTGCCGCCGCGGCCCGTCACGGCGGCGGGGCGGCCCGGGTGGCTCTGGTCGCTGGTGTCGGTCATTTCGATCCTCCTCCAGTCCTTCTGCCACCTTAGGCGGGGTTGCTACACCCCGCCCGGGCGGAAGGAGGCGCTATTCGCCGAGGCCCGCCAGGTCGCGCAGCCGGCGCGCCTGCGCCGCGCGCTCGGCCACGCGCTGCTCGTCGTACGTGCGGTCGAGGGCGCCGCGCAGCAGGGCCTTGGTCTCCACGACGGCGTCGCGCGGGGCCGCGAGCAGGGCGGCGGTCAGGTCGTCGGTGGCGGCGGCGAGCTCGTCGAGCGGGACGACGACGTTGGCCAGGCCGATGCGCTCGGCCTCCGCCGCGTGGACGAAGCGCCCGGTGGCGCAGATCTCCAGGGCGCGCGCATAGCCCACCAGGCCGACGAGCGGGTGGGTGCCGGTGAGGTCGGGCACCAGGCCCAGGCTGGTCTCGCGCATCGCGAACTGGGCGTCCTCGGCGCACAGGCGCAGGTCGCAGGCGAGGGCGAGCTGGAAGCCGGCGCCGACGGCGTGGCCCTGGACGGCGGCTATGGAGACGATGTCCGGGCGCCGCCACCAGGTGAACGCCTCCTGGTAGGCGGCGATTTCGGCGTCGAGCGCCGCATCCGTGCCGCGCGCGAGGTCCAGGAAGGACGGCTCGCCGTCGAAGCCTTCGGGCGTGAAGGCCTGACGGTCCAGCCCGGCGGAGAAGGACGCGCCCTGCGACCTGAGCACCACGACCCGCACGGTGCCCGGCAGCAGCCGGCCCGCCTCGGTCAGCGCCCGCCACAGCGCGGGCGACTGGACGTTGCGCTTGGCGGGGTTGGTGAGCGTGACGGTGGCAACCGCGTCGTCAACGGTGAGCTGTACGCCGTCCTGGTCGAGCAGGGTGGTGCGGGCAGTCATGAGGGCCTCCGGATGGGCCGCAGTCGCGTAATGGTGACTGCACAGTAACCACCCGGGCGGCCGGTCGGCCGACCGGGTGGGCTGTCCTGACTGCTGTGCTCGCTTGCTGCGGGATGCGCGGCGTCAGACCGAGGCGGCCTTCTTGCCGCGCGTTGCTCCGCCGCGGCCGCGCAGGACCACGCCGGATTCCGTGAGCATCCGGTGGACGAAGCCGTAGGAGCGGCCGGTCTCTTCGGCCAGCGCCCTGATGCTCGCACCGGAGTCGTACTTCCTCTTCAGGTCTGCCGCGAGCTTTTCGCGCGCGGCGCCGGTCACCCGGCTGCCCTTCTTCAGAGTCTCGGCCACCCGTGCCTCCTCATGGGAGATGCGCCTCTTGTCTCTCATGATCACCCCTAGGGCGCGTCATGGCCACCCATTCGGCAAGGTCGATCCGAAGTCCGCCGGCGGAAACCGCCGCGCAATCGGGCCACGACAGCGCCCGGAACAGGGGATTCGATTCGTTTCCGGCTCGTACGGCCGTACGGGTGGTGCGGCGAACGGGCAGGTCAGACGGGCCCCCCGCGCGGCCGGCGCAAACGGCGCCCCGCACCTCGCACAGCGCGTGCGCCGGAGCGTCCGGTGGCGCGGGGGTACGAGCCGCCCTCACTCAGATGATGGATCACGACTCGGCCGAATGATCGGGAGGCGACCGATCAAGACGAGGGCACGGGGTGCCGGGCGGGCCCGGCGGCGCCGGTCAGGCCAGCGCCACCAGGTCGGCGTAGTCCGGGCCCCACAGGTCCTCCACGCCGTCCGGCAGCAGGATGATCCGCTCCGGCTCCAGCGCCGCGACGGCGCCCTCGTCGTGCGTGACCAGCACGACCGCGCCCTTGTAGGTGCGCAGGGCGCCGAGGATCTCCTCGCGGCTGGCGGGGTCGAGGTTGTTGGTGGGCTCGTCCAGCAGCAGCACGTTGGCGGAGGAGACGACGAGGGTGGCCAGCGCCAGACGGGTCTTCTCGCCGCCGGAGAGCACCCCGGCCGGCTTGTCGACGTCGTCGCCGGAGAAGAGGAAGGAGCCCAGCACCTTGCGGACCTCGACCAGGTCCAGGTCGGGCGCCGCGGAGCGCATGTTCTCCAGGACCGTGCGCTCCGGGTCGAGGGTCTCGTGCTCCTGCGCGTAGTAGCCCATCTTCAGCCCGTGACCGGGCGTGACCCGCCCGGTGTCGGGCTGCTCGGCCCCGGCCAGCAGGCGCAGCAGGGTGGTCTTGCCGGCGCCGTTGAGGCCGAGGATGACCACGCGGGAGCCCTTGTCGATCGCGAGGTCGACGTCGGTGAAGATCTCCAGGGAGCCGTAGGACTTCGACAGGCCCTCGGCCATCAGCGGCGTCTTCCCGCAGGGCGCGGGCTCGGGGAAGCGCAGCTTGGCGACCTTGTCGGCGGCGCGCTCGGCCTCCAGGCCGGAGAGCAGCTTCTCGGCGCGGCGGGCCATGTTCTGCGCGGCGACCGTCTTGGTGGCCTTGGCGCGCATCTTGTCGGCCTGGGCGTTGAGGGCGGCGGCCTTCTTCTCGGCGTTCTGCCGCTCGCGCCTGCGGCGCTTCTCGTCGGCCTCGCGCTGCTGCTGGTACAGCTTCCAGCCCATGTTGTAGACGTCGATCACCGAGCGGTTGGCGTCGAGGTAGAAGACCTTGTTGACGACCGTCTCGACGAGGTCGACGTCGTGGGAGATGACCACGAAGCCGCCGCGGTAGGTCTTGAGGTAGTCGCGCAGCCAGGCGATGGAGTCGGCGTCGAGGTGGTTGGTCGGCTCGTCCAGCAGCAGGGTGTCGGCGTCGGAGAACAGGATCCGGGCCAGCTCGACGCGGCGGCGCTGACCGCCGGAGAGGGTGTGCAGGGGCTGGCCGAGGACGCGGTCGGGCAGGCCCAGGCTGGCGGCGATGGTGGCGGCCTCGGCCTCGGCGGCGTACCCGCCCTTGGTGAGGAACTCCGTCTCCAGGCGCTCGTACTTCTTCATCGCCTTTTCGCGGGTGGCCCCCTTGCCGTTGGCCATCCGGTCCTCGTTCTCGCGCATCTTGCGCAGCACCTCGTCGAGGCCGCGCGCGGAGAGGACCCGGTCGCGGGCGAGGACGTCGAGGTCGCCGGTGCGCGGGTCCTGGGGGAGGTAGCCCACCTCTCCCGAACGGGTGATGCTGCCGGCGGTGGGGATGCCCTCACCGGCCAGGCACTTGGTGAGGGTGGTCTTGCCGGCGCCGTTGCGGCCGACGAGGCCGATGCGGTCGCCCTTGGCGATGCGGAAGCTGGCGGACTCGATGAGGACGCGTGCGCCGGCGCGCAGCTCGAGGCCGGAAGCGGTGATCACGGGGTGGTACTCCTGAGCAGGGTGGACGGCGGAGGGACGGGCTGCGGTCGTTCGACGCCGTCTAATGCACGAGGAGAAT
This sequence comes from Streptomyces sp. PKA51, assembly GCF_057552455.1. Lineage (NCBI taxonomy): Bacteria > Bacillati > Actinomycetota > Actinomycetes > Kitasatosporales > Streptomycetaceae > Streptomyces > Streptomyces sp. PKA51. The sequence continues at coordinate 171,088 of NZ_BAAJPZ010000012.1, read as the reverse complement.
GGCCATGGAGCCAGTCTAACGGGGGCGTGCAAGCCGTTTTCCCGGGCGGGGTCCGTGCGCGTCCCCGATACTCGTTCCGGGAGGACGGCGAGCCCGGAGGGCGGTGGGCGCATGCAGTTCGACGACGACGCGGATCTCGACACCTCGCAGGTGCAGGATCGGCGCTCGGGCATCCCCGGTGGGGGGCTGACCGTCGGGGGCGGCATCGTCGGGCTGATCGCCCTGGCGCTCGGGCTGATCTTCGGCGTCGGGCCGCAGGAGCTGGGGCTCGGCGGCGGCGGGCCGGCGCCGCACGCCTCCGCCAGTTCGGAGGCGGAGGTCGCCCGCAGCTGCCGTACGGGCAAGGACGCCAACACCCGGCAGGACTGCCGCATCGTCGGCATCGTCAACAGCGCCCAGTCGTTCTGGAGCGGGGAGCTCACGCGCCGCTCGGGCACCTACACGCCGGCCTCGACCGTGCTGTTCACCGGCCGGGTCGCCACCGCGTGCGGCGCCGCCACCTCGGCCGTCGGCCCGTTCTACTGCCCCGGCGACCGCAAGGTCTACCTCGACCTGGGCTTCTTCGACGAGCTGCGCACGAAGTTCGGGGCGAGCGGCGGGCCCTTCGCCCAGGCGTACGTGGTGGCCCACGAGTACGGGCACCACGTGCAGAACCTCACCGGCACCCTCTCCCGCGCCCAGGACCGGCTCACCGGCGCCGGCAGCAACTCGGTCAAGGTCGAGCTCCAGGCCGACTGCTACGCCGGCGTGTGGGCCCACCACGCGACGACGACCCCGGAGAAGTCCACCGGCCGGCCGCTGGTCAAGCAGCTGACCAGGGCCGACATCGACGACGGCCTGTCGGCCGCGGCCGCCGTCGGCGACGACCGCATCCAGGAGCGGTTCCAGGGCAAGGTCACACCCGAGAGCTGGACGCACGGCTCGGCGGCCCAGCGCCGGCAGTGGTTCACCACCGGGTACACGACGGGGGACACGACCCGCTGCGACACGTTCAAGGAGTGACCTCATGACAGGGACGAGCACCGCCGCGCCCACCATCTGCCCGGCACTGCTGTACGACGATGCGAAGGCCGCGATCGACCAGCTCACCGAGGCTTTCGGCTTCACCCGGGCCGCGCTGTACGAGAGCGAGGACGGCACCGTCCTGCACGCCGAGCTCGTCTACGGCAACGGCATCGTCATGGTCGGCTCCAGAGGCCGCGGCGGCGTCTTCGACGACGCGATGGCGGGCGCCGGGCCCATGGGCGTCTACGTGGTCGTCGAGGACACCGACGCGCACCACAAGCGGGCGGTGGAGCACGGCGTGGAGATCGTGATGCCGCCGACGGACCAGGAGTACGGCTCGCGCGACTACATGGCCCGCGACCTCGGCGGCAACGTCTGGAGCTTCGGCACGTACGCGCCCCAGGGGCCGCAGGTGGCGGGCTGAGGGCGCCCGGGGGCCCGTGGGCCCCCGGCGGGCGCCCCTGCGCCCCTACGCGCCGCCCCGGTGCACCTGGAACGCCGCCCGGCGCACCGCCTTGGCCAGGGCCGGGTCGGGGTGGGCGGCGGCGAGCGCGACCAGCACCTGGACGGTGCGGGGATGGCCCACCGCGCGGACCTCCTCCAGCAGCCCCGGCACGGTGCCCTGCACCGCCGACTCCAGGTGGCGCACCAGCAGGCGCCCCTCCCCGTGGTCGGCCACGGCCGCCGCGGTGTCCACCCACAGCCAGGTGGCCTCCTCGCGGGTGAGCACCTCCGCGGCGTCCTCGGGGTCGTGCCCCTCGTGCTCGGCCAGCCACAGCAGCGCGTACGGCCGCAGGACGGGCTCGGCGGCCGCGGCCCGCACGGCGGGCTCGGCGGGCGCACCGACGGCGCGCAGCGCCTCGAAGGCCAGGCCGCGGACCATGGCGTCGTCGCCGCGGGCGGCCTCCAGCAGCTCGGTGACGGCGCTGCGCACGGGCCGGGCCGCCAGCCAGGCGCGGTACTCGGCGCGGGCGGGGCCGGGGCTGAGGTCGGCGCAGCCGAGCAGCATGGCCTGCGCGGACAGCTCGATGTTGCCGGCGGGGCTCTGGGCGGCGACGCAGATCTGCTCCAGCTTCACCCACACCGCCCAGTTGCCGAGCGGGGTCAGCACGGCCTCGGCGGCCGGGCCCGTGCCGCGCATGACCAGGGCGCCGACCGAGTCCAGGGCGGCGAGGGCCCAGTCCAGCAGGCCGGGCAGGGGGTCGCCGGCGGCGGCGCGGGCCGGGGCGGGCGGGGGCGGGCCCCCGTAGGGCACCTCGCACCGCTCGGCGCGGATCTCGGCGACGCGCTGCTGCAGCAGGTCGAGCAGCATCGCCACCGACACCGGTCCGGCCGACAGGTGCATGACGGACAGCAGCTGCGGGACGGCCTCCACGACCTCGGCGGCGACCGTCGGGTCGGCGTCGGCGGGCTCGGGGTGGGCCAGGGACCAGGCGTCGAAGAGGGCGACCCAGCCGCGCAGCACGGCGCTGTCGTCGCGGTCCCACGCCTGCAGCCGCCAGCCGGGCCGGGCGGTGTCGCCGTGCAGCTCCAGCAGGCCGGCCAGGCGCGCGCGGTCCCAGTGGTGGCGCACCTCGTGCGGGGTCAGCCCCAGTGCCGCCGTGGCGCGTTCGGCCGTGGGGCCGCACAGGCCGCCTTCCGCGCCGGGTCGCAGCACGGCGCCGCGGGCGCACTCCTCGGCCGCCCAACGGGCCAGCCGGACCGCGCCGGTGAGGCCGGCCCGGGCCTGCCGGGCGAGTTCCTGCCGGGCCGGGGTGCCGGCGGGCGGGCGGGGCGCCGGCCGGGCGCCGCGGCCCGCCACGGCCCGGCGGGCGGCCGTGATCGGCTGTCGGGGGACCAGTCTGAGCCGGGAGTCGCGCGGAGTACGGGACGTCACAGGAGCAGTCTTGCCGTTCACGCTCCGAAAACCCAATCGGAATCAACTATCCGGCCGCGCGCGGCCCCTGGCGGGGTGCCACGGGGCGCCTCACATGAGGGGGACGAGGAAGCGGCGCAGCGCCTCCTCGTAGCGCTCCGGGTCGGTGTTCCAGGCCCCGGCGTGGCCGGCGCCGCGCACGGTCTGCAGCGAGAACAGCTCCGGTTTGCGGGCGACGAGCGCACGGGAGCGCTCCAGCGGCGCGAGGGTGTCCTCGGTGCCGTGCAGGACGAGGACGGGCACCCGGAGCGGGCCGGGGTCGGCGGCCCGGGCGAGTCCGTCGGGGGCGAGACCGAGGCGGCCCTCGGCCGCCCGGACCGCAAGCGGAATCAGCGGCGCCGGGGCGCGGTGGACCGACAGGGCCGCCATCAGGGCGGGCCAGTCGAGCACCGGGGCGTCCAGGACGAGCCCGCTGACGCGCCCCCGCAGCTCCGGGCCGGAGCCGCCCTCCGCCTCGCGGACGGCGGCCAGCAGCGCCATCGTCGCCCCGGTCGACCAGCCGTGCAGCACCACGCGGCGGGCGCCGTGAGCCACCGCGTAGCGGACAGCAGCGTCCACATCCCGCCACTCCCTTGCACCGAAGTGGCTGATTCCGTGCGCCTGGCGCGGGGCTCCGGGATCACCCCGGTAGGTGACGGCGAGCACCGGCAGGCGGTGCCGGTGCAGGAACGGCATCAGCACCATGGCGTGCTCGCGGCCGGCGAACGGACCGTGCACGCTGATCACCCACGTGTCGCGGCCGCCCGGCACGAACCATGCGGGCAGCGGCCCCAGCTCGCCCGGCACCGTCACGTCGTCGTGGTCGATGCCCAGCGCGTCCCGGGGCGTGCCGGTGTGCAGCTGCGGGGTGAGGCGGACCCGGTCGCCGGGCTGCAGACTGCCCCTGACCACCTTCTCCAGGCGCCGCACCACGCAGTCGTGCGGATGCGAGACGTCCGGGACGACCGGCCCGACGATTGCGTGCACCCGGCGGCCGGCCAGGCCGTACGTGCCGGGGCGCAGCGCGGCCGGGGTGCGGGTGAGGGTGACGGTGCCGGACTCCACGTCGTGCACGGTGAGCCGGGGCTCACCCGGCAGCGGGTGGCCCGGGGCGGCCTTGAGGGCGGCGTCGCCGGCGTAGCGGCCGGCGGCGACGGCGGCTGCGCCGAGACCGATCAGTGTGGTTGCGGCCCACGCGGCCGCTCGGCGGGCGCTCACGCCTTCCAGTGTGGGCGGCGTCGCCGCCACCGGCCAGTGGGCGGGCGCACTACGGCTCCTGGCCGTAGCCGGAGAGTTTCTCCGCCGCCTGCGCCAGCTGGTCCGGGGAGAGGAGGGCCGGGGTGCCGCCGGGGACGGAGGATGCCGTGAGCCACAGCCGGCACATCCACTCCAGCTGGGCGGTGCGGTCGTAGGCCCGGTCGAGGGTGTCGCCGTAGGTGAGGGTGCCGTGGTTGCGCAGGAGACAGCCGGTGCGGCCGTCGAGGGCGGCCAGCACGTGCCCGGCCAGTTCCTCGGTGCCGTACAGGGCGTACGGAGCCACGCGCACCGGGCCGCCGAGGGCCGCGGTCATGTAGTGGACGGCGGGCAGCTCGCCGACCAGCAGGGAGACGGCCGTGGCGTGCACGGCGTGGGTGTGCACGATCGCGGCGGCGCCGGTGGCGCGGTAGACGGCCAGGTGCATGGGCAGTTCGCTGGTGGGGGCGAGCGTGCCGAGCACCTGCCGGCCGTCCAGGTCGACGCCGACGACGTCGGCGGGGCCCAGCCGGTCGTACGGGACGCCGCTGGGCGTGACGAGCACCACGTCCCCGACCCTCGCGGAGACGTTCCCCGAGGTGCCCACCACCAGCCGGTCGGCGGCGGCGCGGCGGGCCGTGGAGACCACATCCGCCCAGGTACGGGCGATGCCGTCGGGGAGCGGGCCCCCTTGTCCGGGGATCTGCGGGGACGGTTCGGACAGCATCATCGATCTCCACCTCCGGACGCCTTCGCCGGCGCTCGCGACCCCGTTCACCTTCCGTTCACCCTGAGTCCCTACGGTCGCCGCGTACTGACCATCGAACTGATTGCCTGGGTGAATGGAACACATCACGCTTCTCATCGGGATCGTGATCGTCACGGCCTTGGTGTTCGACTTTACGAACGGCTTCCACGACACGGCCAACGCCATGGCCACCACCATCTCCACCGGAGCGCTCAAGCCCAAGACCGCGGTCGCCATGTCGGCCGTCCTCAATCTCGTCGGTGCGTTCCTGTCCGTCGAGGTCGCCAAGACGATCTCCGGGGGCATCATCGATGAGAGCGCCGGCATCCGGCCCGAAGTGATCTTCGCCGGCCTCGTCGGCGCCATCGTCTGGAACCTGCTCACCTGGCTGGCCGGCCTGCCCTCCAGCTCCTCGCACGCCCTCTTCGGCGGCCTCATCGGTGCCACCGTCGCCTCCGTCGGCTTCCACGCGGTCAACGCCGACAAGGTCGTCATGAAGGTGCTCATCCCCGCGGTCGCCGCACCGATCGTGGCCGGCATCGCCGCCACCGTCGCCACCCGCCTGACCTACCGCCTGGCCAAGGGCCGCGACGAGCGCGACACCGCGAAGGGCTACCGCGCCGGCCAGATCGCCTCGGCCGCCCTGGTCTCCCTCGCCCACGGCACCAACGACGCCCAGAAGACCATGGGCGTCATCACCCTCACCCTGGTCGCCGGCGGCGTCGTCGCCCCGCACTCCGACCCGCCGATGTGGGTCATCGTCTCCGCGGGCCTGGCCATCGCACTCGGCACGTACCTCGGCGGCTGGCGCATCATCCAGACGCTCGGCAAGGGCCTCACCGACATCAAGCCCGCGCAGGGCTTCGCCGCCCAGACCGGCGCCGCCACGGTGATCCTCGCCTCCTCCCACATCGGCTTCGCCCTCTCCACCACCCAGGTCTGCTCCGGCTCGATCATGGGCGCCGGCCTCGGCCGCAAGGGCGGCGTCGTGCGCTGGTCGACCGCCGGCCGCATGGTCGCGGCCTGGGGCCTGACCCTGCCGGCCGCCGGCCTCGTCGCCGCCGGCGCGGCCCTCCTGGCCGACCAGGGCACCTGGGGCGTCACCGCCGTCGCCGTCCTCGGCCTCGCCGTCTGCGGCGGCATCTGGGCCGCCTCGCGCCGCAAGCCGGTCACCCACGACAACGTCAACGACCTCAACGAGCCGCAGGGCATCGCCGCCCCCGCCGCCGAGCCCGTCGGCGTGGTCACCGCGGCCCTCCAGGCCGTCGCCCCGCCGCCGGCCGGCCCCACCGCCGCCCCCGCCCCCACCCCCGCGACGACCGGCTGAGCGCCGGGCACGGAGGAAGAGACACCATGCACATCGACTGGGCAGCTTTCGCCGAGGTCTTCGGGGTCAGCCTCGTGGTGACCGTCGGCCTCGTGGGCCTGTTCACGCTCGGCATCGTCGGCACGTCGCGCAAGGCGGACGCCACCGGCGGCACGGCGGCCTCGGGCGCGCTGGCGCGCACGGGCGCGTACGCGTGCTTCGCGCTGTGCGCCGCGGCCGTGGGATACGGCATCTCGCTGATCGTGGCCTGACACGACGCCGCTTCCGCGGAGGGCGGGACGGGGGTTGTTGCCCCGGTCCCTCCCCCAGCTACCGCTGGGAGGTGCCCCCATTTCCCCGTTTCCCGGGGGGTCCGGGGCGGAGCCCCGGAAGGCGAGTTGACGGGCCTTCCGGGCCCATGGTGGACTGCCCGGGCCAAACGGCGACAGCAGAGGAAGCCGGTGCGAATCCGGCGCGGTCCCGCCACTGTCACCGGGGAGTGTCCCCCCACCCATAGGGCCACGGCGCGAGCCGGAAGGCCGGGGGCGATGCGGATCCGGGAGCCAGGAGACTCTGGTCGCCGGTCACGTCGAGCCAGGGCGAGGACCCTGAGTGAGGACACGCATCGGCCATGCCCTGTCGCGGTTTCGCCTGCGGCGCCGCCCTCGGATTCCTGGGCGACCTGGTTGTCGGTGACCCCCGCAGGGGGCACCCTGTTGCCGCGTTCGGGCGTGCTGCCCACGCCCTGGAGCAGCGCTGGTGGCGCGACGACCGCGGACGCGGTGCGCTGTACGCCGCCGTGTGCACCGGTACCACCGTGGCGGGCGCCGCACTGCTGGCCCGCGCCGTGCGCGGCCGGCGGGGCGCGGACGTCGCCCTGACGGCGGCCGTCACCTGGGCGGTGATCGGCGGGACGTCGCTGGCCCGGGAGGCCCGGGCGATCGGCGGGGCGCTGGCCGCCGGTGATCTGGAGGTGGCCCGGGAGCGGTTGCCGCATCTGTGCGGCCGTGACCCGTCGTCGCTGGACGCCCAGCAGATCGCCCGGGCCGTGGTGGAGTCGGTGGCCGAGAACACCTCGGACGCCGTCGTCGGCGCCCTGGTGTGGGGCGCGCTCGCGGGCGTACCGGGCCTGGTGGGCTTCCGCGCGGTGAACACGCTGGACGCGATGGTCGGTCACAAGTCGCCGCGCCACCGCCGCTTCGGCTGGGCGTCGGCCCGGTTGGACGACGTCGTCGGCTGGCCCGGTGCGCGGCTGACCGCGGCCCTGGCGGTGCTGGCCGCGCCGGATCCGCGCGGTGCCGCGCGGGTGGCGCGGCGGGACGCGCACCGTCACCCGAGCCCCAACGCCGGCCCGGTCGAGGCGGCGTTCGCGGGGGCGCTGGGGGTACGTCTGGGCGGGACGCTGGCGTACGGCGGCCGCATCGAGCACCGGCCCGTCCTGGGCGCGGAGCTGCGCGCCGTGCGCACCGGAGACATCGAGCGCGCGGTGCGCCTCTCGCGCCGGGTGTCGCTGCTGGCGCTGGGCTGTGCGGTCGGGGGCCGGGCAGTGGGCAGCCTTCTGAGGGCCGGGACGACGAGGACTGGGAAAGCGAGGAACCGGTGACATCGCAACCGCGGGGCGGGAGCCTGCTGGTGGCCGGGACCACCTCGGACGCGGGCAAGAGCGTGGTGACGGCGGGCATCTGCCGCTGGTTGTCCCGCAAGGGCGTCAAGGTCGCGCCGTTCAAGGCGCAGAACATGTCGCTCAATTCGTTCGTGACGCGCGAGGGCGCGGAGATAGGGCGGGCGCAGGCCATGCAGGCGGCCGCGGCGCGCGTCGAGCCGAGTGCGCTGATGAACCCGGTGCTGCTCAAGCCCGGCAGCGACCGCAGCAGCCAGGTCGTGCTGATGGGCAGGCCGGTGGGCGAGCTGAGCGCCCGCGGTTACCACCAGGGGCGCCAGGAGCAGCTGTTCGCCACGGTGACGGAGTGCCTGGCCGAGCTGCGGCGTACGCACGACGCGGTGATCTGCGAGGGCGCCGGCAGTCCGGCGGAGATCAACCTGCGCCGTTCCGACATCGTCAACATGGGTCTGGCCCGGGCCGCGCGCCTGCCCGTCGTCGTGGTCGGCGACATCGACCGCGGCGGTGTCTTCGCGTCCTTCTTCGGGACGACGGCGCTGCTCTCGCCCGAGGACCAGGAGCTGATAGCGGGCTACGTGGTCAACAAGTTCCGGGGCGATGTGACGCTGCTGGAGCCGGGCCTGGAGATGCTGCGCGACCTGACGGGCCGGGCGACGTTCGGCGTGCTGCCCTTCGCCCACGGCCTGGGCATCGACGAGGAGGACGGCCTGCGGGTCTCCCTGCGCGGCACGGTCCGCGAGTCCGTCGTCGCCCCGCCGCACGGCGCGGACATCCTGCGGGTCGCCGTGTGCGCGGTACCGCTGATGTCGAACTTCACCGACGTGGACGCGCTGGCGGCCGAACCGGGCGTCGTCGTGCGGTTCGTGGACCGCCCCGAGGAGCTCGCCGACGCGGACCTGGTCGTCGTCCCGGGCACGCGCGGCACCGTACGGGCGCTGGAGTGGCTGCGCACGCGCGGGCTCGCCGACGCCCTCGTCCGGCGGGCGGCGCAGGGCCGTCCCGTCCTGGGCATCTGCGGCGGCTTCCAGCTGCTGGGCGAGCGCATCGACGACGAGGTCGAGTCGCGGGCGGGCACGGTCGAGGGGCTGGGCCTGCTGCCGGTGCACGTGCGGTTCGCGGTGGAGAAGACCCTGGCCCGGCCGGTCGGCACGGCCCTGGGCGAGCCCGTGGAGGGGTACGAGATCCACCACGGCGTGGCGGACGTACGCGGCGGGGACGAAGCGTTCCTCGACGGCTGCCGGGTGGGCGCGGTGTGGGGCACGCACTGGCACGGCTCGCTGGAGAGCGACGGCTTCCGCCGGGCGTTCCTGCGCGAGGTCGCGAAGGCGGCCGGACGGGCGTTCGTCCCCGCGCCCGGCACGTCCTTCGCCGCGCTGCGCGAGGAACAGCTCGACCGGCTCGGCGATCTGATCGAGGAACACGCGGACACGGACGCGCTGCTGCGCCTCATCGAGGACGGGGTGCCGGCCGCAGTGCCGTTCATACCGCCCGGGGCGCCGCCCCTGACCCGTCCCCACCAGGGAGGTAACCGCTGATGTCCTCGTCCGTCTACCCCTTCACCGCCGTCGTCGGCATGGCCGACATGCGCCTGGGTCTGCTGCTCAACGCGATCTCGCCGTCGATCGGCGGTGTCCTGGTGCGCGGCGAGAAGGGCACCGCGAAGACCACCACCGTCAGGGCGCTCGCGGCGCTGCTGCCCGAGGTGGAGACCGTCGCGGACTGCCGGTTCTCGTGCGACCCGGCGGCGCCGGACCCGCACTGCCCGGACGGGCCGCACGCGGGCGCCGACCGTGCCGTGCGCCCCGCGCGGATGGTCGAGCTGCCCGTCGGCGCCTCCGAGGACCGGCTCGTCGGCTCGCTCGACATCGAGCGGGCCCTGGGCGAGGGCGTCAAGGCGTTCGAGCCCGGTCTGCTGGCCGCGGCCCACCGGGGCGTGCTCTACGTCGACGAGGTCAACCTGCTGGGCGACCACCTCGTGGACAGCTTGCTGGATGCGGCGGCCACCGGTGTCTCCTCCGTCGAGCGCGAGGGCGTCTCCGTCCGTCACGCCTCCCGCTTCCTGCTCGTGGGCACCATGAACCCCGAGGAGGGCGAGCTGCGCCCGCAGCTCCTGGACCGCTTCGGGCTGACCGTCGAGGTCGCGGCCTCGCGCGAGACCGAGGAGCGGGTCGAGGTCGTGCGCCGGCGCCTGGCCTTCGACGAGGACCCGGCCGGTTTCGCCGGGCGGTGGGCCGCCGAGGAGGAGGCGCTGCGCGCCCGCCTCGCCGCGGCCCGGGCGCTGCTGCCCGGCGTCCGGCTCGGGGACGGCGCGCTGCGCCGGATCGCGGCGGTGTGCGCCGGCTTCGAGGTGGACGGCATGCGCGCGGACATCGTCACCGCGCGGACGGCCACGGCCCTGGCCGCGTGGGCGGGGCGCACCCGGGTGCTGACGGAGGACGTGCGGCAGGCGGCCCTGCTCGCGCTCCCCCACCGGCGGCGGCGCGCGCCGTTCGACGCGCCGGGCCTGGACGAGGCCAAACTGGACGAGATCCTCGCGCAGTTCGAGGACGAGGACCCCGAGCCGGAGCCCGATCCCGAGCCGGACCCCGGCCCGGAGGGGCCCGAGGGACCCGAGGGGCCGGACGACGGGCCGAGCGGTGGCCCGGACGACGGCCCCGGTGGCGGGAACGACGGCGGTCCCGACGGCGGGAACGACGGCCCCCTCGCCCCGGACGTACCGCCCCAGCGGGAGGAGCGGGCGCCGGACGGCGGACCGCAGGACGCGCCGGCGGCCGGCGGCGGCGAGGCCGCCGAGGCCCCGGCCGTGGCCGCCGCCGACCCCTTCCGCACCCGCCGGTTCTCGGTGCCCGGCCTCGGCGAGGGCGCCGACGGGCGCCGCTCGCGCGCCCTGACCGCGCACGGGCGTACGACCGGAGCGCGCCGCCCCCGCGGGCGCGTGCTGTCCGCCCTGCACCTGGCCGCCACCGTGCAGGCCGCCGCCCCGCACCAGCGGGCGCGCGGGCGCACCGGGCGGGGGCTCGTGGTGCGCCGCGACGATCTGCGCGAGGCGGTGCGCGAGGGCCGGGAGGGCAACCTCGTGCTGTTCGTCGTCGACGCCTCCGGCTCCATGGCCGCGCGCAAGCGGATGAGCGCCGTCAAGGGCGCCGTCCTGTCGCTGCTCATGGACGCCTACCAGCGCCGCGACAAGGTCGGCATGATCACCTTCCGGGGCGGGGCGGCGGAGCTCGCGCTGCCGCCGACCTCGTCGGTCGAGGCGGGCGCCGCCCGGCTGCAGCAGCTGCCCACCGGCGGCCGCACCCCGCTGGCCGCAGGTCTGCTGCAGGCCCACGAGGTGCTGCGGGTGGAGCGCCTGCGCGACCCCTCGCGCCGCCCCCTGGTGGTCGTGGTCACCGACGGCCGGGCCACCGGCGGTCCCGAGCCCGTGCAGCGCGCCCGGCGCGCGGCCGGCCTGCTGGCCGCCGCGGGCACGGCCTCGGTGGTCGTGGACTGCGAGGCCGGGCCGGTGCGCCTGGGGCTCGCCGGCGACCTCGGCCGGGCCCTGGGCGGCCCGGTCGTCACCCTCGACGACCTGCGCGCGGACACCGTCTCCGCGCTCGTCCGCACCGTCCGCGACACCCACACCAGGAGGGCCGCCTGATGCCCAAGGGACAGCCGACCGTCGTTCCCGACGACGGGCTCACCACCCGCCAGCGCCGCAACCGCCCGCTGCTCCTCGTCCACACCGGCACCGGCAAGGGCAAGTCGACGGCCGCCTTCGGGCTGGCCCTGCGGGCCTGGAACCAGGGCTGGCCGATCGGGGTTTTCCAGTTCGTGAAGTCCGCCAAGTGGAAGGTCGGCGAGGAGAACGCGCTGCGCGTGCTCGGCGCCTCCGGCGAGGGCGGCACGGTCGACTGGCACAAGATGGGCGAGGGCTGGTCGTGGATCCAGCGCGACAGCGAGCTGAGCAACGAGGAGAAGGCCAAGGAAGGCTGGGAGCAGCTCAAGCGCGACCTGGCGGCGGAGAAGTACAAGCTGTACGTGCTGGACGAGTTCGCCTACCCCCTGCACTGGGGCTGGGTGGACGTGAACGAGGTCGTCGAGGTCCTGCGCGACCGGCCCGGCACCCAGCACGTCGTCATCACCGGCCGCAACGCGCCGCAGCAGCTCCTGGACGCCGCCGACCTGGTCACCGACATGACCAAGGTCAAGCACCCCATGGACGCCGGCCAGAAGGGCCAGCGGGGCATCGAGTGGTGACCGTCCCCCGCCTGGTCGTCGCCGCCCCGGCCTCCGGCAGCGGCAAGACCACCGTCGCCACCGGGCTGATGCGGGCCTTCGCCGACGCGGGCCTGGCCGTCTCCCCGCACAAGGTCGGCCCGGACTACATCGACCCCGGCTACCACGCGCTCGCCACCGGCCGCCCCGGCCGCAACCTCGACGCGTACCTGTGCGGGCCGGAGCGCATCGCCCCGCTGTTCCTGCACGGAGCCGCGGGCTGCGACGTCGCCGTCGTCGAGGGCGTGATGGGCCTGTTCGACGGCGCCGCCGGCCAGGGCGAACTGGCCTCCACCGCCCACGTGGCCAAGCTGCTGCGCGCCCCCGTGGTGCTCGTCGTCGACGCGTCCTCGCAGTCGCGTTCGGTGGCGGCCCTCGTGCACGGCTTCGCCTCCTGGGACCCGGAGGTACGGGTCGCGGGCGTCATCCTCAACAAGGTCGCCTCCGACCGCCACGAGGACCTGCTGCGCGAGGCACTGGGCGGCGCCGGAGTACCGGTGCTGGGCGCCGTCCGGCGCGCCGGGCAGGTCCACACGCCGTCCCGCCACCTGGGGCTGGTGCCGGTGGCGGAACGGCACGCCGATGCGGTGGACGCGGTGGCGGAATTCGCGGCGAGGGTGCGCCAGGGCTGCGACCTGGAGGCCCTGCTGGCCCTGGCGCGCAGCGCGCCGCCGCTCGCGGAGGAGGCGTGGAGCGCCCGCGGCGGGCTTCTTCCCCAAGCGCCGGACGGGCCGAATCGTGCCGGGCCGGTCGTGGCCGTCGCCGGCGGTGCCGCGTTCACGTTCTCGTACACCGAGCACACCGAGCTGCTCACCGCCGCCGGGGCGGAGGTCGTCGCCTTCGACCCCCTCCGCGACGAGTCGCTCCCCGACGGCACGCGAGCCCTCGTCATCGGTGGCGGATTCCCCGAGGTTTACGCCCCCGAGCTCTCGGCCAACGAGCCCCTGCGCAAGGCGGTCGCCGATTTCGCCGCGGTCGGCGGTCCGATCGCCGCCGAGTGCGCGGGCCTGCTCTATCTCGCCCGTTCCCTGGACGGCAGGCCCATGTGCGGCGTGCTGCCCGCCGACGCGCGCATGTCCGAGCGGCTGACGCTCGGCTATCGCGAGGCCGTCGCCGTGGCCGACAGTCCGCTCGCCGCCGCCGGCACCCGCGTGCGCGGGCACGAGTTCCACCGCACGGTGATCGAGCCGGCCGCCGGCGCGACCCCGGCGTGGGGGTTCACGCACCCGCGCCGTCAGGTCGAGGGCTTCGTCCACGGGGGCTCCGTGCACGCCTCGTACCTGCACGTGCACTGGGCGGGGGCCCCCGGCGCGGCGGCCCGCCTCGTCGCGGCGGCGGCCGCGCGGGCGTGAGCGTGTACGTCGGTGTCGGCGCCCGCCGCGGCGTGAGCGCCGACGAGGTGCTGGCGCTGATCGCGCGCACCCTCCGCGAGGCCGCCGGGGCGACGGCGGTCGTCGCCCTGGCCACCGTCGACGCCAAGGCGGACGAGCCCGGCGTCGTGGCCGCCGCACGGCGCCTCGGCGTGCCGCTGCTCGCGTACCCGGCGGCCGCGCTGGCCGCCCGCCCGGGCCCGGGCCGGCCGTCGCCGGCGGCGCTGGCCGCCGTGGGCGTCCCGGGGGTGGCGGAGGCGGCGGCGCTCGCGGCCGCCGGCGAGGGGGCCGTCCTCCTCGTCGGCAAGCGGACGTCACCGCGTGCGACCTGTGCCGTCGCCCGCCGGTAACGTATCCGCTCGTGCACCGCATATCCCCTGAAACAGCTCCCGACCTCGACCTGCGCCACCACGGGGACGCCGAAGTGCGCGGCCTGGGCGCGCAGTTGACCGATCTGGCGGTCAATGTGCGCGCCGGCACACCCCCGCAGTGGTTGCGGGAGCGGATAGCCGACTCCCTGGGCACGCTCGCCGCGTACCCGGACGGCCGGGCGGCACGGCGCGCGGTGGCCGTGCGGCACGGGCTGCCGGAGGAGCGGGTGCTGCTGACGGCCGGTGCGGCGGAGGCGTTCGTGCTGCTGGCCCGCGCGCTGCGGGTGCGGCGGGCGGTGGTGGTCCATCCGCAGTTCACGGAACCGGAGTCGGCGCTGCGGGACGCGGGGCACGCGGTGGAGCGCGTGGTGCTGGACGCCGCGGGCGGCTTCCGGCTCGATCCGCGGGCGGTGCCGGCCGACGCGGACCTGGTGGTCGTCGGCAACCCCACCAACCCCACCTCCGTGCTGCATCCGGCCCGTGACCTGGCCCGGCTGGCCCGCCCGGGCCGGACGCTGGTGGTGGACGAGGCGTTCATGGACGCGGTGCCGGGCGAGCGGGAATCGCTGGCCTCCCGTACGGACCTGCCGGGCCTGGTCGTCCTGCGCAGCCTCACCAAGACGTGGGGCCTGGCGGGGCTGCGCATCGGCTACGTCCTGGCCGCCCCGGACACGGTGGCCGCCCTGGAGCGGGCCCAGCCGCTGTGGCCGGTGTCGACGCCGGCGCTGGCCGCCGCCGAGGCGTGCAGCAAGGCCCTCGCGCTGGCGGAGGCCGAGCGGGCGGCGCAGGAGACCGCCGCCGACCGGACGCACCTGCTGGCCCGGCTCGCGGAGTTCGCCGAGGTGGCGGCGGTCGGCCCGGCGACGGCCCCGTTCGTCCTGATCCGCCTGCCGAACGCGGCGGCGGTACGCCTGCGCCTGCGCGCCCTGGGCTTCGCGGTGCGCCGGGGCGACACGTTCCCGGGCCTGGGCCCGGAGTACGTGCGCCTGGCGGTCCGCGACCGCGAAACGACGGACCGCTTCATCGAGGCCCTCAAGCAGGCCCTGTCGGGCAGCACCCCATAAGGGACTCTGCCTACCCCCTGCGGCGGCGCGCCGCGATCAGTGCCGCGCCGCCCGCCACGACCAGCAGTCCCGCCCCGCCCAGCAGGTACGGCGTCGTCGAACTGCCTCCCGTCTCGGCGAGGTTCTTGCCCACCGGCGCGGCGGCAGCCTGTGTGGCGGCCGCCCGCGTGGCCGCCGTCTGCGGCTTGACGTCCGGGGTCTGTGCCTGCGGCGTGCGGCACGTGGCCCGCGCCAGCGTCACCTTGCCGGTCACCTTGGCCACGCCCAGGGTCAGCGGGTCGACGGCGACGTCCAGGTCGAGTGCCGTGGCCGCGGCCGTGCGTGTCGTCGTGGTGCTCTGCGAGAGCGTCAGCCGCACGTGGCCGACTCCCGGGGCGGTGACGTCGGTCGGTCCGTTCGCGGTGAGGGTGACTTTCTTGCCGAGCACCGAGACGCTGCCGGGCACATGGGCGTTCGCGGTGGGGGTGCGGCCGCTCTCGCACACGGCTTCCGCGGTGATCTGCCGGGCCTGCAGCAGGGGGCGGACCGGCAGGCCGGGCAGGCGGACGACGGCGCCGGCGACTTCGGCGCGGGCCTTGGCCGCCGTGCGGTCGGCGGTGGCGTGGGCGGTGGCGGCGTCGGCGCGCAGGATGCCGACGGGGCGGCCCTCCTCGATGCCGTCGAGACCGATGTCGAGCGTGGTCCTCTTGGCGTCGCCGGGCGCGCGGACGTCGTTGAGCACGGCGTCGACGGGTACGTGCGCGGCCCGGCCGAGCACGGAGACGTCGAGGCCGGTGCGCAGGACGGTGGCTTCGGCGGTGCCTGCCGTGCCGGTCGCATCGGCGGCCTGCGCGGGTGCGGCGCCGAGGGTCAGCGCGCCGAGGACGAGCGCGAGGAGGGCCGCCGGACGGCGTGCGGGCATGCCGAAGGACGGGCTGGTGGTGCTGGACACGTGTGTGGAACCCCCACGGGAGACAAGGAGCCGCCGGCGCGCCAATGGGGGACATCGCGCGCCGACGGCATCGACCCCGCCATGGTGGGTGCCGTGAGGGTGAACCCACGTCAATCCGGAGCCGGTTCACTCCAAAGGGTGGGTTTGACTTGACGGTGCCCCACTGGAACCAGCTAGAGCACCACGCGGCCCCGCAGTATCACCCGCTGCGGGGCGCCCAGCACCCGTACGTCCGCGCGGGGGTCGGCGTCGTAGAGCACCAGGTCGGCCGGGGCGCCCTCCTCCAGGCCCGGCCGGCCGAGCCATGCGCGTGCTCCCCACGAGGCGGCGGACAGCGCCTCCAGGGGCGGGATGCCGGCCTTGACGAGCTCGCCGACCTCCTGGGCGACCAGGCCGTGCGGCAGTGCGCCGCCCGCGTCGGTGCCGACGTAGACGGGGATGCCGGCGTCGTGGGCGGCGCCGACGGTCTCGTAGCGGCGGGCGTGCAGGCGGCGCATGTGGTCGGCCCACTGCGGGAACTTCTTCTCGCCGCCGTCCGCGAGCCGCGGGAAGGTGGCGATGTTGACGAGTGTCGGCACGATGGCCACGCCCCGTTCGGCGAAGAGCGGGATGGTCTCCTCGGTCAGTCCGGTGGCGTGCTCGATGCAGTCGATGCCCGCCTCGACCAGCGGGGCGAGGGTCTCCTCGGCGAAGCAGTGCGCGGTGACGCGCGCGCCGAGGCGGTGCGCCTCGGCGATCGCGGCCTCGACGGCGCCGCGGGGCCAGCAGGCGGCGAGGTCGCCGGTCTCGCGGTCGATCCAGTCGCCCACGAGCTTGACCCAGCCGTCGCCCCGGCGGGCCTCGCGCGCCACGTACGCGACGAGGTCCTCGGGCTCGATCTCGTGGGCGTAGTTGCGGATGTAGCGCTTGGTGCGGGCGATGTGGCGGCCGGCACGGATGATGCGCGGCAGGTCCTCGCGGTCGTCGATCCAGCGGGTGTCGGCGGGCGTGCCGGCGTCGCGCAGCAGCAGGGCTCCGGCGTGCCGTTCGGTCAGGGCCTGCTTCTCCGTGGTCGAGTCGTCGACGGCGCCATGGGCGTCGAGCCCGACGTGGCAGTGGGCGTCGACGAGTCCGGGCAGCGCCCAGCCGCGGAGGGTGGTGACGTCGTGCGCGCCGGCCGGCCGGTCGTAGGTGATCCGCCCGCCGACCACCCACATCTCGTCGCGCACCCCGCTCAGGGGGTCCGGACCGGTCAATATCCGTCCCTTGATGTGCAGCACCGGTGCCGCTGCCGCGCTGTCGTTCATGGAGGCCATGCACGCACTGTACGAGCCGTTGCGCCCCCGGGCGCCACCCCCCGGCCCGCCCGTTCGCCGGGAGGAGGGCGGCTCCGCCGCGCGGCGGAGGAGGTCCGCCGTGTGGGCCGAGGCGCCGGCCGCGGCGGCGCGGAAGCCTTGATGGCATGACGCACGTCCTCGCCCCGTCCCGGCCCAGCGCCCCCGCCACCGCCCGCCGTCTGCTGCGGGCCGTCGCCGTCCTGGCCTGTGCGCCCTACCTGACGCTCAAGATCGCCTGGTTGTGCGGCAGCCGGGCCGGGATCCCCGACGGCAGTCCGCTGCTGACCGACGACGTGATGCTGAAGGCGATCAACGCGGCCACCGTCGCGATGGACCTGTGCGTGATCGTGCTCGCCCTCCTGCTGACGCGGCCCTGGGGCAGGCGGGTCCCGGCGTGGCTGCTCGTGCTGCCGATGTACGGGGCGGCCGGGCTGCTGACGCCGATCATGGTGGGTTTCCCCGCGCAGCAGGTGCTGCGCGCCGTCGGTGCCGGGCACGGCGCGACGCCGGCGAAGGCGGCCGAACCGTTCCTCGCCGACTGGGTCTTCCGCGTGGTCTACGGCGGCTTCATCGTCCAGGGGCTGTGCCTGGGCGCCCTGTTCGCGCTGTACGCCCGCGACCGCTGGGGCCACCTGTGGCGCGGGCGCACGGGGGAGGCGGGCCGTCGCGCCCGGGGCCGTGGCGAGCGGCTGCCGGCGCTGGCGGCGCTGGCGCTGGCCCCGCTGCCGCTGGGGGTGCACCTGGTGTGGGCGACCGGGTCGACGATCGGGCTGCCCGCGCGGATCGCCGCCGGCCGCCATGCCGAAGCCGCCGTCCTGGATGCCGCCTTCGTGCTCGCCGCCGCGGCCGCCGCGGCCGGGCTGGTGCAGTTCCTGCGGCGCCGTGGCGGCGGCTGGGGGCTGCGGACGGCGCTGCTGTGCACGGCCGTTCCCTCGGCGGCGCTCAGCTGCTGGGGCGGCTGGCTGATCGTCGCGGCGCTGACCTCCCCGGACCGGCACGACCGGGCGGCCACCCCGCTGATGCTCGTCACCTACGCTGTCCAAGTGATCATCGGACTTCTGGTGCTGGCCGCCGGCGCCCGCTACTTCACCCGGCGGGCGGCAGCGGCCCCGGCCCGTACGCGGTGAGGGTCGCCCTGACGGGCCTCCTGGGGCGCCGTGCCCGGCTGCGCTGGGTGCACCTGCTGCTGGGCGGCGCCCTGCTCATGCCGTACTACCTGCTGACCAACACCGTGCTGTCGGTGTTCCTGCCGACGACCAACGTGTTCATGAACCCCAGCGTCCGCTGGCAGTTCGGGGCGCTCCTGCTCGCCCTGCCACCGGCCGCCGTCACCGCCCTGCACCCGCTCGCACGGCCGCTGGAGAGCGGTGCCGCGCGGGCGCTGCTCGTGCTGCCGGCGGACGGGCCGGCCGGCGGCCCGGCCCGCACCTGGGCGGCGCGGGGGCGCACGGCACTGTGGTACGCGCTGCACCTGCTGGCCGGAGGCCTGGTCAGCGGCATGTCGCTGGCCGCACCGCCGGCCGCCCTGGTGCTGCTCGCACTGCCGGTCCTCGGCCGGCCCTGGCGGACGCACGACGTGGCGTGGCTCCAGGTCTTCGACGGGCCGGGCGCGGCGCTGGCGCCCCTGGCCGGGGCCGCGCTGCTGGCGCTGATCGTCGTCACCTCGTGGGCGGTCGGTGGGCTGCTGGCCCGCTGCGCACCCGTCCTGCTGGGCCCGACCGCCGCCGAACGGCTGGCCGCCAGCGAGCGGCGCGCCCGCGAACTGGCCCTGCGCAACCGGCTGGCGCGGGAGTTGCACGACTCGGTCGGGCACGCGCTCAGCGCCGTGACGCTGCAGGCCGGCGCCGCGCGCCGGCTGCTGGAGAGCGACCCCGTGTTCGTCCGCCAGGCGCTGGAGGCGATCGAGGAGACCACCCGCGCGGCCGTCGGCGAACTCGACACCGTCCTCGGCCTGCTGCGCGAGGACGGCGCCGCGCAGCACTCCCCCGCCCCCTGCCTGACGGACCTCGACGGCCTGCTGGAGCGCACCCGTGCCGCCGGCGGCACGGTGGAGGCGACCCTGCCCGCCGGGCTGGGGGCGGTGCCCCCGCACGTCTCCCGCGAGGCGTACCGCATCGTGCAGGAGGGGCTCGCCAACGCCCTGCGGCACGCGGGCCCGGTGCCCGTACGGCTGCTGATCACCACCGACGACGACCACGTGGAGGTCACCATGGACAATCCGCTGGGGCCGGGCTCCTCCCGGCGCCGCGGCGGCGGCCGGGGCCTGCCCGGCATCGCCGAGCGCGCCCGGCTGCTGCGCGGCAGCGCCTCGTGGGGCGCGGACGGGGACGGCTGGCGGCTGGCGGTGCGGCTGCCGCTGCGCGGGGACGCCCGGTGAACGCGCGCCCGGTGCGCATCCTGCTGGCGGACGACGAGCGCCTGGTGCGTACCGCCCTGCGGGCCGTCCTGGGGGCCGAGCCGGGGCTGGAGGTCGTCGGCGAGGCCACGACGGGCGCCGAGGCGGTCTCCCTCGCCCGCGAGGTGCGCCCCGACGTCGTGCTCATGGACGTACGGATGCCGCAGGTCGACGGCATCCGCGCCACGGAACTGATCCTCTCGGGCATGGAGGCCCCGCCGCGGGTGGTGGTGCTCACGACGTTCGAGAACGACTCCTACGTCTACGACGCGCTGCGCGCCGGCGCCACCGGCTTCCTGCTCAAGCGCGCGGGCGCGGACGAACTCGTACGCGCCCTGCACCTGGTGGCGCACGGCGACTCGCTGCTGTTCCCCGCCGCCGTACGAGACCTGGCCGCCGCCCACGCCGGGCGCGGCGCCCGGCAGGCGCGCGCGGCCGCCCTGCGCGAAAGGCTCTCGGAGCGGGAGGCGGACGTGCTGCGCCTGATGACGACCGGCATGACCAACGCCGAGATGGCCGACCGCCTGGGGGTGGGCGCCGCCACGGTCAAGACGCATGTGGCGGCCGTCCTGGCCAAGCTCGGCGTCCGCGACCGCACGCAGGCCGTCATCGCCGCCTACGAGAGCGGCTTCGTCACCCCGGCCGGCGAGCGGTGACCCGCCGGCACAGGCGCCCGCCGGGTCATGGAACCGTAAAGGGACCTTGCGCGTTACCCGGGTCATGACCGCTATGACACCCGGCTCGAACCTGCCGCTCTCCGTCTCCCGCGTGACGGTGGACGTCACCGCCCCGGTGCGGCTCGACGTTTCGGGCCTGCTGCTCGCCCCCAACGGCAAGGTGCGCTCCGACGACGACTTCGTCTTCTACAACCAGCCCACCGGCCCGGGCGTGACCCACCGTGCCGCCTCCGGCTCCTCGCCCGACGCGATCACCGTCGACACCGCGGCCGTGCCCGCCGGGATCGACAAGATCGTGGTCACGGCCAGCCCGGACGCCCCCGGGGCGACCTTCGCCGGCATCGAGCCCACGGCGACCGTGCGCAACGCGGACGACGGCACCGTGATCGCCACCTTCACGCCGCCGCGGCTGGCGACGGAGACGGCACTGGTGATCGTGGAGGTCTACCGGCGGGGCGACGCCTGGAAGGTGCGGGCGGTCGGCCAGGGCTACGCCGACGGGCTGGCGGGCATCGCCACGGACTTCGGCGTGAGCGTGGAGGAGCCGGCGGCACCGGCGGCCGTCGCCCCCGCGGCGCCCGCGACCCCGGTCGCACCCCCGGTCCCCGCCGCGCCGCCCGCCATGCCGGCTGCGCCCGCCGCGCCCGGCAAGGTGAACCTGGACAAGGGCCGGGTCAGCCTCCGCAAGAACGAGACCGTCTCCCTCGTCAAGAACGGCCAGCCGCTGATGCGTTCGGTGCGCATGGGCCTGGGCTGGGAGCCGGCCTGGAACGGCCGGGCCATCGACCTGGACGCCTCGGTCATCGC
Organism: Streptomyces sp. PKA51; assembly: GCF_057552455.1. Lineage (NCBI taxonomy): Bacteria > Bacillati > Actinomycetota > Actinomycetes > Kitasatosporales > Streptomycetaceae > Streptomyces > Streptomyces sp. PKA51. The sequence goes on along the minus strand of NZ_BAAJPZ010000012.1, from coordinate 150,096 downwards.
CTACGGCCCCGACCGCAACATGATCGACGCCTGCTACTTCGGCCGCCTGCAGATCCTCAACGGCGCCGTCCAGCACTCCGGCGACAACCTCACCGGCGAGGGCTCGGGCGACGACGAGTCGATCACCGTGCACCTGGGCGGCCTGCCGCCGGAGGTCACCGGCCTGGTCTTCACCGTCAGCTCCTTCACCGGCCAGAAGTTCACCGAGGTCGCCAAGGCGTACTGCCGGCTGCTCGACGCGCAGACGGGCGAGGAGCTCGTCCGCTTCGACCTCACCGGCTCGGAGCCGACGACGGGCGTTTTGATGTGCAAGTTCATCCGCCAGTTCTCCGGCGAGTGGGAGATGACGGCGATGGGCGAGTTCGTCAAGTCCAAGACGGTACGGGATCTGGTGAAGCCGGCCGCCCAGGCGCTGTGACGCCGCCCGCCGGGCCGGTCAGCCGCGCCAGCCTGCCGTACGAGTCCAGCAGCGCGGCCCTGTCGTAGGAGCCGGTGGTCACCAGCACCTCGTCCGCCCCGGTGCGCCGCACCAGGTCGGCGAGGGCGGCGGCCACCTCCTCCTGCGTCCCGTGGACGTGGCCCGCGAGCGAGGACTCGTACAGCTCCCGCTCCCGGTCGGTCATCTCCAGCGCCGCCACCTCCTCGGCCGGCACCAGCGGCGGGAAGACCCCGTGCGTCCGGGAGCGGGCCAGCGCCCACGCCTCCGGCATCAGCAGCCGCAGGGCCGCCTCGCGCGTGTCCGCCACGGCCACATTGCCGGCGACGACCACGTACGGCTCCTGCCACCACACCGACGGCCGGAAGCCCTCGCGGTAGCGCTCGATCGCGGCGAGCGCCGCGCCCTCCCGCTTCAGCCCGCCGATCACCAGCGCGGCACCGGCGCGGGCGGCCACGTCGGCACCGGCGTCGTTGGCGAGCACGAACACCGGCAGGCGCAGCCCCTCGGCGGGACGGGCGTGCACACCGGCGTACGGCAGCGGGTCGCCCGTGAACCAGTCGGCCAGCTCGGCGAGCTGCGCGCCGAAGTCCCCCATCGCCTCCTTGCCGGTGCCCAGCGCCCGCCGGATGCCGTCGGTGAAGCCCACGGAACGCCCCAGGCCCATGTCGATGCGCCCGGGGAAGAGCGACTCCAGCACCCCGAACTGCTCGGCGACCACGAGCGGGCGGTGGTTGGGCAGCATCACGCCGCCCGTGCCCACCCGGATCCGCGAGGTCGCGGCGGCGACGGCCGCGGCGAGCACCGTGGGCGCGGACCCCGCGACGCCGGGCACACTGTGGTGCTCGGCGACCCAGAAGCGGTGGAAGCCCAGCGCCTCGGCCTGCTGCGCGAACCGTACGGTGTCGCGCAGCGCCTCGCCGGGCGGGCGGCCGCGGCGGGTGTGGGAGCGGTCCAGTACCGAGATCCGAAGGCTCACCCCCACGTCAACAGCGGCTACCGCCCAGAATTCCCCCGGCCGCCCTGGTGGCGCCAGGGCCCGGTGATCGCCAGCATGATGCCCGGCTCCTGGATGTTGGCGAACAGCGTCCGCCCGTCGGGGGAGAACGTCACCCCCGTGAACTCGCTGTACTCCGGCTTGCCGGGCGTGCCGTTGTCGAGCTGGTTGCGGGCGATCGGGTACGTGCGCCCGTCGTCGAGCACGCCGAACAGGTGCTGCAGACCCTGGCCGTCCTCGGCTATGACCAGGCCCCCGTGGGGGGAGACGGTGATGTTGTCGGGGCCGTCGAAGGCACCCTCCCGCTCCGGGTGCTCGTTGACGCCGAAACGGACCTTGAGGGTCAGGGTGCGGTGGCCGGGGCTGTAGAACCACACCTGGCCGTCGTGCCGGACCGGGCTCTCCTCGCGGGCGTAGGACGACACCACGTACACGCCGCCGTCGCCCCACCACATCCCCTCCAGCTTGCGGGCGCGGGTGACCCGGCCGTTCGCGAACTGCTTGCGCACGGAGACCTTGCGCGCGTCGCGGTCGGGGACGTCCACCCAGTCGACGCCGTAGACCGTGCCGGGGCGCGTGGCACGCGAGAGGTCGTCGACGAACCGGCCGCCGGAGTCCACGCATCGGAACGCCTGCAGGACGCCGGCGTCGTCGGCGAGCGTGCGCAGCCGGCCGTGCCCGTGCCGGAAGCCGTCCGGCGGCGTCCAGCGGTAGAACAGGCCGTTGGGGGTGTCGGCGTCCTCGGTCAGGTAGAGATGGCCGCGGCGCGGGTCGACGACGACGGCCTCGTGGGCGTAACGACCCAGCGCCTTCACCGGCTTGGGGTCGCGACAGGCGCGGCGGTCGTGCGGGTCGACCTCGAAGACATAGCCGTGGTCCTTGGTCATGCCGTGCTCGCCGGCCTTGTCCTCGGTCTCCTCGCAGGTCAGCCAGGTGCCCCAGGGGGTGGCGCCACCCGCGCAGTTCGTGGAGGTGCCCGCGATGCCGACCCGTTCGGCGACGTGGTCGCCGTGCCGGGCGACCTCCACGACGGTGCAGCCGCCGGCCGCGGCCGGGTCGTACACCAGCCCCTCCGCCAGCGGCACGGGGTGCTTCCAGCCGGCCCGCGGGCCCTTCAGCTCATGGTTGTTGACCAGCACGGTGCTGCCGCGCGGGCCCTCGAAGGCGGCCGTGCCGTCGTGGTTGGAGGGCGTGTACTCCCCGCTCTCCAGCCGGGTGACGCCGCTGTGCGTGACGATGCGGTACGTGAAGCCCTCGGGCAGGGCCAGGATGCCGGCCGGGTCGGGCCGCAACGGCCCGTACCCCACCGCGGCGGGCGCGGCGAGCGCGCCGGGCGCGCTCGCCAGCACCCCGGCGCTGCCGGCCAGCGCCACCCCGGCACCGGCGAGGGCGGATCGTGCGGCGAACTCTCTTCGACTGAGGGTCATCTGCGCCTCCAGAACCGGACGAGCGGCGGGCGCCGCCAACGATCCCGTTCCCCGGAGAACGCCCCGTGAACACCCAACGAAGCGACGGGTAAGCCTGGTGCCGGCCGGTGCGGCGGAAAGTCGCACACGGACCCCGCGCGCCGGGGCGCGGCACCACGGCGCCCCGTAAGGGGCGCGGGGAACTGCGCGATCGGCCACGGACGGCCTGCAGCCGACACCGCACCTGCGGGAGCGTCGTGGCTTGTCGCGCCCACGCGGCGGTAGCCGCAGATCGATACCGCCCCGCGCCCCTTCGGGGCGCCCCCGCGCTACGCGCGGGAGCGGGCCTTGAAGGCCGCCTTGCGGGCCTGCTTGGCCGCCGTCTTGTCGGCCAGCAGCCGGCCCATCGCCTCCAGGACGTCGCCGGTCGCCGGGTGGTCCACCTTCCAGGCCGCGTCGAAGAAGCCGCCGTGCCGGCTCACCACCGACTCGGTGAGCTCGCGGAGGTCCTCCTCGTCCTCCTCGGTCGTGGCCGAGTCGAGCTGGGCGGCGATCGTGTCGACGGTCAGCCACAGGACCGTCGCCGCGTCCGGCTCGGGGACGTCGGTGATGCCGCGCTCGGCGAGCCAGACGCGGGCCAGGCCGCCGAGATGCGGGTCGGTGACGGCCTCGCGCAGGGCGGGTTCGGCCTCGGGGCCGGCGAGGGCGAGGACCTGCTGGCAGGCCAGCCGGCGCCCGGGGCCCTCCGCGTCGTCGCCGCGTGCGGCGGCGAGGAGTTCGCGGGCCGCGTCGAGGTCGCCGCGGCGCTCCAGCCACAGGCGGGCCTCGGCGTGTGCGGCGCCCCGGGGGTGGTGCGGCAGGGCGGCGAGCAGTTCGTCGGCGCCGGCCTCGGCGAGGTCGCCGACGGCGGGCGCGTCGATGCCGGCGTCGAGCATGCGGGCGCGCACGGCGAACAGGCCGAGGGGGGTGAGGGCGACCATGCCGTAGCGGCTGACGTCCTCGTCCTCGGGCAGGTCGGAGGAGATGCCGTCGACGGACTCCTTGATGTGGCCCTCGCCGTCGACGACCTCGATGAGGGATTCGTCGACGGGCCGGTAATGGACGATGCCGGTGGGCTCCAGGATCCGGAACTGGTCGTCCAGGCGCATCATCGCCTCGGAGACCTCCTCCAGCACCTCGTCCGTGGGCTCGTCCATGTCGTCCGGCACGATCATGGACGCGGCGAGCGCGGGCAGCGGCACGGGCCGCTCGGGGGAGCCCTGTTCGAGGGCGGTGAGCAGGTAGAGGTTGCCGAGGACGCCGTCGAGGAAGTCGGCCTCCTCCTCGGGGTTCCAGTCCAGGGCGTCGAGGTCGAGGTCGCCGTCCTCGGCGGAGCCGGTGAGCTGGTCGACGAGGTCGGCCAGGTCGGGGGCGGCGGCGTCGGCCAGGACGGTCTCCAGGCCGCCGAGCCACAGCTCCAGCACGTCCCGGGGGCTGCCGGAGGTGAGCGTGGCCAGCTCCTCGCCGGCGGCGGCGGTGCCGGCGGGCTCGTCGCCGGTGGCGTCGGCGGCCTCCAGGGCCTGCTCGGCGGCGGGGTCCTCGGTGAACTCCACCATGCCGGTGTCCAGGGCCAGCTGCCAGGCCTCGGCGGTGTACGCGGTGCCGTTCTCGTCGTCGTCGAGGCCGAGGAGTTGCGCGGCGGTGTGCAGTTGGCCGGCGAGGAGTTCGCCGTCGCGGCCGACCGGGGTGCCCTCGCCGGCCCAGCGGGCGAGGCGGGCGGCGCGGGCGAACAGCGGCGCGCCGAGCGCGTCGCGGGCGAGCTCCGCGTCGGAGGGCAGCCGCACCGGCGGCATGGTCGGGCGCTCTGCGGACATCAGGGGGGTCAACTCCTCGTCGGGCGGCCGTACCGGGCCGGACCGGGTTCACTGTCGTCGGCCGGGATCCGCTGGATGTACGGCCCCGGTGCCGGGGCCAAGCCTAGACGGCGCCGGTGTCCCACCCGTCGTTCACCGGGCCGTCACCGGGCCCCGATAGGATCCGGCCGCGTTCCGCCCCGCCCGGCGGGTGAGGTGACGGACGGTCCGGTGTGGGCGAAACCCTTGACAACTGACCCGTCCGCACCGGAAATTGACGCGCGTAGATTGCGTGTCGACCCCACAACGGCTAGTAATCACCTCGCACCATTTTTGGCCAGACCCGCACCATCCGTGATCATCCGTGATCAATCGCCGGTCGGGTCCTGACGCATGCCGTTGTCAGGGCCCTGACCAGCGGCTGTTCGCCACCCGAGCACACCCCACCCCCCTGGCCGACGCATGGCCGGCGCCCGACCAGCGCCGATCCGACCACTCCCACCCGGAGGACCTCGTGCTGCCCAGCCGCAACCGCCGCAGCCTGACCGGACGCACCGCGACCGTCGGCTCCCTCATAGCCGGGGCGCTCGCCGCCGGGCTGCTCTCCCCCGTGAGCGCGAACGCCGCGAGCGCCGACGCCGCCCCCGCAGGCACCCGCATCCACGACATCCAGGGCACCACCCGCCTCTCGCCGTTCGCCGGCCGCCAGGTCGCCGACGTCCCCGGCGTCGTCACCGCCGTCCGCGCCTTCGGCTCCTCGCGCGGCTTCTGGGTCCAGGACACCCGGCCCGACCACGACGAGGCCACCAGCGAGGCGGTGTTCGTCTTCACCGGCTCCACCACCCCCGCCGTCGCCGTCGGCGACGCGGTGCTGGTCTCCGGCACCGTCACCGAGTACTACCCCGGCGGCGAGGCCGCGGGCGGCCAGTCGGTGACCCAGATCACCAAGGCCACCGTCACCGTCACCTCCTCCGGCAACGCCCTGCCGGCGCCCGTCGTGCTCAGCCCCGCCACCCTCCCGGACCGGTACGCCCCCGACGCCCACGGCGGCTCCATCGAGAACCTCCCGCTGCGCCCGGCCCGCTACGCCCTGGACCGCTACGAGTCCCTGGAGGGCATGCGCGTCGAGGTCCGCAACGCGCTCGTCACCGGCGCCACCAACGACCACCACGAGCTGTGGGTCACCGCCGAGCCCCGCCACAACCGCACCGCCCGCGGCGGCACCCTCTACGGCTCGTACGCCGACCCCAACGCCGGCCGCGTCAAGGTCGCCTCGCTCATCCCCTTCGCCCAGCGCCCCTTCCCCGTGGCGAACGTCGGCGACGAGCTGACCGGCACCACCACGGGCCCGCTGGACTACGACAACTTCGGCGGCTACACCCTCCAGGCCACCGCGCTGGGCACCCTCACCGACCGCAAGCTGCAGCGCGAGACCACGCGCAAGCAGAAGGACGGCGAACTCGCCGTGGCCACGTACAACGTGGAGAACCTCTCCCCGAAGACGCCGCAGCCGAAGTTCGACCGCCTGGCGACGGCCCTGGTCGACAACCTCGCCTCGCCCGACGTCGTGGCGCTGGAGGAGGTCCAGGACAACAGCGGCCCCGCCAACGACCACGTCGTCGACGCCACGCAGACGCTGACCAAGCTCACCGACGCCATCAAGGCCGCGGGCGGCCCGGCCTACCAGTGGCGGCAGATCGACCCGGTCGACGGCCAGGACGGCGGCCAGCCGGGCGGCAACATCCGTACCGCCTTCCTCTTCAACCCCGCCCGCGTCTCCTTCAAGGACATCCCCGGCGGCGACTCCACCACGGCCGTGAAGGTCACCCGCGCCGGCGGCAAGGCCGCCCTGTCCGCCTCCCCCGGCCGCATCGAGCCGGGCGAGGCCGCATGGGCCAACAGCCGCAAGCCGCTGGTGGGCCAGTTCTCCTTCCGCGGCAAGGACGTCTTCGTCGTCGCCAACCACTTCAACTCCAAGGGCGGCGACCAGAGCCTGGAGGGCCGCTTCCAGCCCCCGGCCCGCACCTCGGAGGTGCAGCGCACCCGGCAGGCGCAGCTCGTCAACGGCTTCGTCAAGCAGCTGCTCGCCGCCGACCGCAACGCCGAGGTGGTCGTCGCCGGCGACCTCAACGACTACCAGTTCTCCCCGGCCCTGGGGGCCCTGACCGCCGGCGGCGTCCTGACCGACCAGGTCACCCGCCTGCCCCGCCAGGAGCGCTACGGCTACGTCTACCAGGGCAACTCCCAGGTCCTGGACCACATCCTGACCAGCCGCCGCGTGGGCTGCGTCGACTACGACATCGTCCACATCAACGCCGAGTTCGCCGACCAGGCCAGCGACCACGACCCCCAGGTGCTGCGCTTCAGGCCGTGACCTGCCCATAAACGCGAGCGGCCGTACGGCGGGGCACCCCGCCGTACGGCCGCTTCCTGCTCTCCGCCCGCGTCAGTCGTTGCTGTGCAGCATCTCGTTCAGGCCGCCCCAGCTGCTCTTGTACGGGTGGGCCTCGACGGCGCCCGTGGTGGAGTTGCGGCGGAAGAGGATGTTGCTGGCGCCGGAGAGGGTGAGGGCCTTGACGACCTCGCCGTCGGGCAGGGAGACACGGGTGCCGGCGGTGACGTACAGGCCGGCCTCGACGACGCAGTCGTCGCCGAGCGCGATGCCGATGCCGGACTCGGCGCCCAGCAGGCAGCGCTCGCCGATGGAGATGATCTGCTTGCCGCCGCCGGAGAGGGTGCCCATGGTGGAGGCGCCGCCGCCGATGTCGGAGCCGTCGCCGACGACGACGCCCGCGCTGATGCGGCCCTCGACCATGGAGGTGCCCAGGGTGCCGGCGTTGAAGTTGACGAAGCCCTCGTGCATGACGGTGGTGCCGGCGCCCAGGTGGGCGCCCAGGCGGACGCGGTCGGCGTCGGCGATGCGCACGCCGGAGGGCGTGACGTAGTCGGTCATCCGCGGGAACTTGTCGACGCTGGTGACCTGCAGGTGCAGGCCCTCGGCGCGGGCGTTCAGGCGGGCGCGGTCCACCTGGTCGACCGGGACGGGGCCGAGCGAGGTCCAGGCGACGTTGGCGAGCAGGCCGAAGATGCCGTCGAGGTTCTGGCCGTGCGGCTTGACCAGGCGGTGGGAGAGCAGGTGCAGGCGCAGGTAGACGTCGTGCGTGTCGAGCGGCTTGTCGTCCAGGGAGGCGATGACCGTGCGGACGGCCACCACGTCGACGCCCCGGCGGGGGTCCGGGCCGACGGCCTTGACGGCGGCCTCGCCCAGCAGCTCGGCGGCGCGCTCGGCGTCCAGCACCTCGGTGCCGGCCGGGCCGGGGGCCTCGGTCAGCTCGGGGGCCGGGAACCAGGTGTCGAGGACGGTGCCGTCCGCGGCGACGGTGGCGAGGCCGGCGGCGACGGCGCCGGTGGTGGTACGGGGAGCAACTGCATCGGTCATGTGCGAAAACCTAACCGGACGGGCCCGCCGAAGGCGAACCGGCCGTCCGCGGCGCGGGCCGCCGGGGCCGCCGGTCGCGTCACGCGGATGGCGCACCGCACCAGCCGGACGGCCCCGCCCGCGTCGCACTCCGGAAATAGTCGACATATCCATAGGGAGGGCGGCCCCCGGGACAACGCTCCCGGCCCGGGGACCGCCCGACCCGCCGGACCTCTCCGAACGGTTCCCGTCGCACCGGCCCCCCGAACGGAAAACAGCATGACACCGCTCAGACGCCGTCTGATCGCAGCCCTGTCCCTGTCCGCCGCGCTGACCGTGCATCTCGCCATCTACCCGGCCACCGCCTCCGACCCCGAACCCGGCCGGGCCGCGCACCTGGCGCCGCTGGAGCGCACCGCGGGCGAGCGGGTGCCCGGGCACTACATCGTGACCCTGCGCAAGGGCTCCAGCCCGCGGACCCTGTCCGCCGCGCTGGGCGTGGTGCCCGACCGCGTCTACACCCACTCCCTGACCGGTTTCGCCGCCACGCTGACGCCCCAGCAGCTGGAGGCGGTGCGCAGCTCGCCGGACGTCGAGGCGGTGGAGGAGGACGCGGTCTTCGCCGAGGCGGACCGGCCCGTCGCGGCCGGCGCCCGGGCCCCGACCGACTCCTGGGGCCTGGACCGGATCGACCAGCGCTCGCTGCCGCTGAACGGCCGGTTCGACGTGAGCGGCACCGGCGCGGGCGCCACCGCCTTCATCCTGGACACCGGGATCGACTACTCCCACCCGGACTTCGGCGGCCGCGCCCGCCGGGGCGCCGACCTGGTCACCCAGGGCGGCGACGCGAGCGACTGCGCCTCCGGCAGCGGCCACGGCACCCACGTGGCCGGTGTCGTGGGCGGTGCGACGTACGGCGTGGCACGGCGGGCGACGCTGGTCAGCGTCCGGGTGCTGGACTGCCAGGGCCGGGGCAGCACCTCGGGCATCCTCTCCGGGCTGGACTGGGTGGCCACCAACGCCCCGACCGCCTCCGTCCTCAACGCCTCCCTGGTCGGGCCGCTGTCGCGGAGCATGGACTCCGCCGTGGACAACGTCGCCGCCCGGGGCGTGCCGCCGCTCGTCGCGGCCGGCAACAGCAACGACAGCGCCTGCGCCCACTCCCCCGGCGCGGCGCTGACGGCCCTGGCGGTGGGGGCGACCAACCGCATGGACCAGATGACGGACTTCACCAGCTACGGGCCCTGCGCCCGCATCATGGCGCCGGGCGAGGACATCGTCTCCGACCGCGTGGGCGGCGGCTCGACCATCAAGAGCGGCACCTCCCAGGCGACGCCCTTCACGACGGGCGTGGCGGCCCTGTACAAGGCCCGCAACCCCTCGGCGACCTCGTCGGCGGTCATCAACTGGCTGCTCGCGCAGTCCACGAAGGACACGGTCACCGACCTCAAGCCGGGCACCCCGAACAGGCTGCTGTACACGGGGAACCCGTAGGAACGGCGGCAGCCCGCCTCCCCGCGGTTGCGGGAGGGCGGGCTGCCGGGTGTCGTGCGGGAGCGACCGGGGCTCGGACGTTTCAGACGTTGAAGCCCAGCGCGCGCAGCTGCTCGCGACCCTCGTCGGTGATCTTGTCGGGGCCCCACGGCGGCATCCAGACCCAGTTGATGCGCAGCTCGTTGACGATGCCGTCGGTGGCGGACTTCGCCTGGTCCTCGATGACGTCGGTGAGCGGGCAGGCCGCGGAGGTGAGCGTCATGTCGAGGGTGGCGATGTTGGCGTCGTCGATGTGGATGCCGTAGATCAGGCCCAGGTTGACGACGTCGATGCCGAGCTCGGGGTCGACGACGTCGTAGAGGGCCTCGCGGACCTCCTCCTCGGTGGCCGGCTTGGTCGTGGTCTCTGCGTTGTCGCTCATGCGGTCTTCCTCTCGGACAGCGCCTGCGCTGTCGCGTCCTTCCACGCCATCCAGCTCAGCAGGGCGCACTTGACCCGCGCGGGGTACTTGGAGACGCCGGCGAAGGCGACGGCGTCCTCCAGCACCTCCTCCATGGCATCGTCCGGCTCGATGCGGCCCTTGGACTGCATCAGCTCCAGGAAGGTCTCCTGGATCCGCCGGGCCTCGTCGAGGTCCTTGCCGACCAGCAGCTCGTTGAGCACGGAGGCGCTGGCCTGGCTGATGGAGCAGCCCTGGCCCTCGTAGGAGACGTCTTCGATCGTCTCACCGTCGAGCCGCACCCGCAGCGTGATCTCGTCGCCGCACGTGGGGTTGACGTGGTGCACCTCGGCGTCGCCGTCGCGCAGGCCGCGCCCGTGCGGATTCTTGTAGTGGTCCAGGATGACGTCCTGGTACATCGAATCAAGCTTCACAGTCAGCCCTCGTCAGCCGAAGAAGTTCCGGACGTGCTCCAGGCCCTCGATGAGGGCGTCGACCTCACCGGGCGTGGAGTACAGGTAGAACGACGCTCGCGTGGTCGCCGGAATTCCGTAGCGCAGGCAGACGGGGCGGGCGCAGTGGTGGCCGACGCGCACGGCGATGCCCTGCTCGTCGAGGACCTGGCCGACGTCGTGCGGGTGGATGTCGCCGAGCGTGAAGGAGACGGCCGCGCCGCGGTCCTCGGCCGTGGTGGGGCCGATGATGCGCAGGTCCGGCACCTCCTGCAGGCGGCGGATCGCGTACTCGGTGATGGCGTGCTCGTGCCGGGCGATGTTCTCCATGCCGATCGAGGTGAGGTAGTCCACCGCGGCGCCGAGGCCGACGGCCTGGGCGATCGGGGGCGTACCGGCCTCGAACTTGTGGGGTGCCGGGGCGTAGGTGGAGGAGTGCATCGAGACGGTCTCGATCATCTCGCCGCCGCCGAGGAAGGGCGGCAGGTCCTCCAGCAGCTCCTGGCGGCCCCACAGGACGCCGATGCCGTCGGGGCCGCACATCTTGTGGCCGGTGAAGGCCACGAAGTCGGCCTGCAGGGCCTGGACGTCCAGCGGCATGTGGGGAGCGGCCTGGGAGGCGTCGACGACGACGAGCGCGCCGACCTCCTGGGCCCGCCGGACTATGGCCTCGACGGGGTTGAGGGTGCCGAGGATGTTGGAGACCAGCACGAAGGAGACGACCTTGGTCTTCTCGGTGATGATCTCGTCGATGTTCGACAGGTCGAGGCGGCCGTCGTCGGTGAGGCCGAACCACTTCAGCTTCGCGCCCGAGCGCTGCGCGAGCAGCTGCCAGGGGACGATGTTGGAGTGGTGCTCCATCTCCGTGATGACGATCTCGGTCTCGTGGTCCACGCGGTAGGGCTCGTCGGCCCAGGCCAGCATGTTCGCCACGAGGTTGAGCGACTCGGAGGCGTTCTTGGTGAAGATCACCTCGTCGCGGCTCGGCGCGTTGATGAACGCCGCGATCTTGTCACGGGCGCCCTCGTACAGCGCCGTGGCCTCCTCGGCGAGCACGTGCACGCCGCGGTGGACGTTGGCGTTGTGCCGCTCGTAGTGCTCGTTGAGCACGTCGAGCACCTGGCGCGGCTTCTGGGAGGTGGCCGCGTTGTCCAGGTAGACGAGCTTCTTCCCGTCGTGGACGATCCGGTCCAGGATCGGGAAGTCCTTGCGGATCGCGTCGGTGTCGAGGAGACCCGGCAGCTGAATGGTCACGCCCCGCCCCTTTCGTTCGCTTCTCCGCCCGCGAGGCGAATCTGCGGGTCGCAGGACGCCTGCAGGCCGGTGGCCTCGCGTGCGTCGCTCACAGGGAGACGCCACCCTTCACGTACGCCTCGTAGCCCTCGTTCTCCAGCTTGTCGGCGAGCTCGGCGCCGCCGGACTCGACGATGCGGCCGCCCGCGAAGACGTGCACGAAGTCGGGCTTGATGTAGCGCAGGATGCGCGTGTAGTGGGTGATCAGCAGGGTGCCGACCTCACCGGTCTCGCGCACCCGGTTGACGCCCTCGGAGACGATGCGCAGGGCGTCGACGTCCAGGCCGGAGTCGGTCTCGTCGAGGATCGCCAGCTTCGGCTTGAGCAGCTCCAGCTGGAGGATCTCGTGGCGCTTCTTCTCACCGCCGGAGAAGCCCTCGTTGACGTTGCGCTCGGCGAAGGCGGGGTCCATCTGCAGACGCGCCATGGCCTCCTTGACCTCCTTCACCCAGGTACGCAGCTTGGGGGCCTCGCCGCGGACGGCGGTGGCGGAGGTGCGCAGGAAGTTGGAGACCGAGACGCCGGGGACCTCGACCGGGTACTGCATGGCGAGGAAGACGCCGGCGCGGGCCCGCTCGTCGACGGACATCTCGAGGACGTCCTCGCCGTCGAGGGTGACGGTGCCACCGGTGATCGTGTACTTGGGGTGGCCGGCCAGCGAGTAGGCCAGGGTCGACTTGCCGGAGCCGTTGGGGCCCATGATGGCGTGGGTCTCGCCCTGCTTCACGGTCAGGTCGACGCCCTTGAGGATCTCCCGGGAGCCGTTCTCGGCCTCGACGGAGACGTGCAGGTCGTGGATCTCAAGCGTTGCCATGGGGAACTCAGGACTCCTGGGTGACGGAGACGAGCACGTCGTCCCCTTCGATCTTGACGGGGTATACGGGGACGGGCTGCGTCGCGGGGAGGCAGTCGGGCTTGCCGGTGCGCAGGTCGAAGCTGGAGCCGTGCAGCCAGCACTCGATGTGGCAGTTCTCGACCTCGCCCTCGGAGAGCGAGACGTTGGCGTGCGAGCAGATGTCGTTGATCGCGAACACCTCGCCCTCGGTGCGCACGAGGGACACCGGGGTGCCGTCGACCTCGACCCGCTTGGGGGTGTCCTCCTCCAGCTCGGCCAGGGAGGCCACCTTCACGAACTCGCTCATGCGACCGACGCCTCCAGCTCTTCCTCGATCTTCGCGATCAGGCGCTCCTCCAGCTCGGGGATGCCGATCTGCTGGACGAGCTCGGCGAAGAAGCCGCGCACGACCAGGCGACGGGCCTCCTGCTCGGGGATGCCACGGGCCATCAGGTAGAACAGCTGCTCGTCGTCGAAGCGGCCGGTGGCCGAGGCGTGGCCGGCGCCGACGATCTCGCCGGTCTCGATCTCCAGGTTGGGGACCGAGTCGACGCGGGCGCCGTCGGTGAGGACGAGGTTGCGGTTGAGCTCGTAGGTGTCGGTGCCCTCGGCCGCGGCGCGGATGAGGACGTCGCCGATCCACACCGCGTGCGCGTCCTTGCCCTGCAGCGCGCCCTTGAAGACGACGTTGCTGCGGCAGTGCGGGGTGTCGTGGTCGACGAAGAGGCGGTGCTCCTGGTGCTGGCCGTTGTCGGTGAAGTACAGGCCGTACAGCTCGGCCTCGCCGCCGGGGGCGCCGTAGACGACCCGCGGGTGCAGGCGCACCAGGTCGCCGCCGAAGGTGACGATCACGGACTTGAAGGAGGCGTCGCGGCCGATCAGCGCGGTGTGCTGGGCGACGTGGACGGCGGTGTCGGCCCAGTCCTGGACGGAGACGACGGTGAGCTTGGCGCCGTCGCCGATGACGTACTCGACGTTGGCGGCCAGGGTGGCGTCACCGGTGTGGTCGATGACCACGACGGCCTCGGCGAAGGCGCCGACCTCGACCTGCAGGTGGCCGAAGGCGACCCCGCCCTCGCCGTGCGCGCTGATGCGCACCGGCTCGGTGAGCTGCGTGTCCTTGGGGACGGTGACGACCGAGGCCTTCTCGAAGGAGCTGTACGCCTGGGCGACGACCCGGTCGACGGGCTTGCCGGCGCGGCCGAGGCGGGCGTCGTCGCGGCCGACGGTCTCCACGGTCACGCCCTGGGGGGCGCTCACCTCGACCTTGACCCCGGCGCCGTCGGCGACCGCGGTGCCGTCGTGCAGGCCGCGCAGGCGCGCGAGCGGGGTGAAGCGCCACTCCTCCTCCCGGCCGTGCGGCACGGGGAAGTCGGCGACGTCGTAGGAGGCGAGGGCGGAGAAGCGGGATTCGATGGGCTGCTCGGCCCCGCCCACCTGGATGGCGCCGTCGGTGGTGCTGCCGACGGGAGTGTTGTCAGCCATGGCTGTCGTCGTGCTCTCTTCCTGTCACAAAGTTTTCGCTGCGTCGTGTGGAAAGGGCGGTGGCGTCAGCCGACCGAGCCTTCCATCTGCAGCTCGATCAGCCGGTTGAGCTCCAGCGCGTACTCCATGGGGAGCTCGCGGGCGATCGGCTCGACGAAGCCGCGCACGATCATCGCCATGGCCTCGTCCTCGGACAGGCCGCGGCTCATCAGGTAGAAGAGCTGGTCCTCACTGACCTTGGAGACGGTCGCCTCGTGGCCCATGGAGACGTCGTCCTCGCGGACGTCGACGTAGGGGTAGGTGTCCGACCGGGAGATGGTGTCGACCAGCAGCGCGTCGCACAGCACGTTGGACTTCGAGCCGTGGGCGCCCTCGGCGATCTCGATCAGACCGCGGTAGGAGGTGCGGCCGCCGCCCCGGGCCACCGACTTGGAGACGATGTTGGAGGAGGTGTTGGGCGCCATGTGGACCATCTTGGCGCCGGCGTCCTGGTGCTGGCCCTGGCCGGAGAAGGCGATGGAGAGCGTCTCGCCCTTGGCGTGCTCGCCCATCAGGTAGACGGCCGGGTACTTCATGGTCACCTTGGAGCCGATGTTGCCGTCGACCCACTCCATGGTCGCGCCCTCGTAGGCCACGGCACGCTTGGTGACCAGGTTGTAGACGTTGTTCGACCAGTTCTGGATCGTCGTGTAGCGGCAGCGCCCGCCCTTCTTGACGATGATCTCCACGACGGCGCTGTGCAGCGAGTCGGAGGAGTAGATCGGGGCGGTGCAGCCCTCGACGTAGTGCACGTAGGCGTTCTCGTCGACGATGATCAGCGTCCGCTCGAACTGGCCCATGTTCTCCGTGTTGATGCGGAAGTAGGCCTGCAGCGGGATGTCGACGTGGACGCCCGGCGGGACGTAGATGAAGGAGCCACCGGACCACACGGCGGTGTTCAGCGCGGCGAACTTGTTGTCACCGGCCGGGATGACCGTGCCGAAGTACTCCTGGAAGAGCTCGGGGTGCTCCTTCAGGGCGGTGTCGGTGTCCAGGAAGATGACGCCCTGCTCCTCCAGGTCCTCGCGGATCTGGTGGTAGACGACCTCGGACTCGTACTGGGCGGCGACACCGGCGACCAGGCGCTGCTTCTCCGCCTCGGGGATGCCCAGCTTGTCGTAGGTGTTCTTGATGTCCTCCGGCAGCTCCTCCCAGGAGGCCGCGGCCTTCTCGGTGGAGCGCACGAAGTACTTGATGTTGTCGAAGTCGATGCCCGACAGGTCGGAGCCCCAGGTCGGCATGGGCTTCTTGCCGAAGAGCTTGAGGCCCTTCAGACGGAGCTTGAGCATCCACTCGGGCTCGGACTTCTTGGCCGAGATGTCGCGGACGACGTCCTCGGAGAGGCCGCGCCGGGCGGCGGCACCGGCCACGTCGGAGTCGGCCCAGCCGTATTCGTAGGTGCCCAGGCCCTCGAGCTCAGGGTGGGCAGTCTCCGTGGGGAGAGTCATGCGGGGTTCCTCCCGGCCGTGCTGGTGGATGCGGTGTTGATCGTCTTGGGGATGAACGTCGTGCACACACCGTCGCCGTGGGCGATGGTGGCGAGACGTTGCACATGGGTCCCGAGCAGGCGGGAGAAGACCTCGGTCTCCGCCTCGCACAGCTGCGGGAACTGCTCGGCGACGTGGGCGACCGGGCAGTGGTGCTGGCAGAGCTGTTCGCCGACCGGTGCGCTGCGCGCCGTAGCAGCGTACCCGTCCGCGGTCAATGCCCGGGCGAGGGCCTCGGTGCGCTCCTCGGGGGGTGCGGCCTGCACGCGCTCGCGGTACGCCTCGGCCTGCGCGGCCATGCGGGCCCGGGCGAATGCCGCGACCGCGGCCTCTCCCGCCTCCCCGCCGCCGGCGGCCTGGGCGATCCACTGCAGGGCGTCGCGGGCGAGCTGGTCGTAGGCCTGGTCGAAGGCGTCCCGGCCGCAGTCGGTGAGCGCGAAGACCTTGGCGGGGCGGCCGCGGCCGCGGGCGCCGTAGACGCGCTTCTCGCGGGGCTCGACGATCCCCTCGGCGAGGAGGGTGTCCAGGTGCCGGCGCACGGCCGCCTGGGTGAGCTCCAGGCGCTCGGCCAGCTCGGCGGCGGTGGAGGGGCCGTGGTCGAGGATGGAGCGGGCCACGCGGTTGCGCGTGCCGCGCTGCTCGTCGCGGTCGCGGGCGTCGCGCGCGGGTGCGGGCACGACGGGTTCCGGCCCGGCGGCCTGGCCGGCCGCGGGAGCCTCCGGTGCCTCGCCCGCGTATTTCACAACACCATTGTTGCGTAATTGCCCGAAGCCCGACAAGCGCCGGAGGATCACGGAACGGTGGCTTTGATCACTTAGGGTTACCTAACCGCCGACCCCGGCGGGGTCCGTCCGGGCCCGGGCTCCGTAGACTTCCCGCATGCATGAAGAGCCCGCGGTCGAGGTCCACGGCCTGGTCAAGCGGTACGGGACGAAGACCGCGGTGAACGGACTGGACCTGACCGTCGCACGCGGCGGCGTCACCGCCGTCCTCGGCCCCAACGGGGCCGGCAAGACCACCACCATCGAGACCTGCGAGGGCTACCGCCGCCCCGACGCCGGCACCGTACGCGTCCTGGGCCTGGACCCGGTCGCCGACGCCGCCCGGCTGCGCCCCCGCGTCGGCGTGATGCTGCAGAGCGGCGGCATCTACGCCGGCGCCCGCGCCCACGAGATGCTGCGGCACGTCGCCGCCCTGCACGCCCACCCCCTGGACGTGGACGCGCTCGTCGAGCGCCTGGGCCTGGCCGAGTGCGGCCGCACGAACTACCGCCGGCTCTCCGGTGGCCAGCAGCAGCGCCTGTCCCTCGCCATGGCCGTCGTCGGCCGCCCCGAGCTCGTCTTCCTCGACGAGCCCACCGCCGGCCTCGACCCCCAGGCCCGCCGCGCCACCTGGGACCTGGTGCGCGAGCTGCGCACCGACGGCGTGACGGTCCTGCTGTCCACCCACTACATGGACGAGGCCGAGCAGCTGGCCGACGACGTCGCCATCGTCGACGGCGGCCGCGTCGTCGCCCAGGGCAGCCCCGAGAAGCTGTGCCGGGGCGGCGCCGAGAACACCCTGCGCTTCACCGGCCGGCCCGGCCTGGACCTGGCCTCGCTGCTCAAGGCGCTGCCCACCGGCTCCGCCGCCGCGGAGGCCACCCCCGGCTCGTACCGCGTGAGCGGCACGGTCGACCCGCAACTGCTGGCGACGGTCACCGCCTGGTGCGCCCAGCACGGCGTCATGCCGGACCGCATAACGGTCGAGCGGCACACGCTCGAGGACGTTTTTCTGGAGCTTACGGGCAAGGAGCTGCGCGGATGACCGCCGTCGGTACGTTCACCCCCCGCCCCGGCGCCGCGCCGCTGGGACGGATGATCCGCGCGCAGGCCGCCCTGGAAACCCGGATGCTGCTGCGCAACGGCGAACAGCTGCTGCTGACCGTGGTCATCCCCACGCTCCTGCTGGTGCTCTTCAGCTCCGTCGACATCGTCGACACCGGTACGGGCAAGGCCGTCGACTTCCTCGCCCCCGGCGTGCTGGCGCTCGCGGTGATGTCGACCGCGTTCACCGGCCAGGCCATCGCCACCGGCTTCGAGCGCCGCTACGGCGTGCTCAAGCGGCTGGGCGCCTCGCCGCTGCCGCGCTGGGCGCTGATGACGGCGAAGACGTGCTCGGTGCTGGTCACCGAGGTGCTGCAGGTGGCGCTGCTGACCGTGATCGCCTTTGCGCTGGGCTGGTCGCCGCACGGCAACCCGTTCGCCGTCGTGGCCCTGCTCCTGCTCGGCACCGCCGCGTTCTCCGGCCTGGGGCTGCTGATGGCCGGCACGCTCAAGGCGGAGGCGACCCTGGCCGCCGCCAACCTGGTCTTCCTGCTCCTGCTGGTCGGCGGCGGGGTGATCGTGCCGCTGGAGAAGTTCCCGGGCGCGGTGCAGTCCGTCCTGGGCCTGCTGCCCATCTCCGCGCTCTCCGGCGGCCTGCGGGACGTGCTGCGCGACGGCGCC
This sequence comes from Streptomyces sp. PKA51, assembly GCF_057552455.1. NCBI lineage: Bacteria > Bacillati > Actinomycetota > Actinomycetes > Kitasatosporales > Streptomycetaceae > Streptomyces > Streptomyces sp. PKA51. Next base: position 131,997 of record NZ_BAAJPZ010000012.1, on the reverse strand, counting down.
GCCATGCCCTGGGCCGACCTGGGCATCCTGGGGGCGTGGGCCGTGCTGGGGCTGGGCGCCGCGGGCCGGTTCTTCCGCTGGGAGTGAGGGGGGCGCGGCACGCTGCGGGGGGCTCGTGAATCCGTGCACAAACGCCCCCGTACGATGACTGGCGTGCCGAAAACGCTGAACCCCCTCCAGCTCGTCGCCGACCGCTGGCAGCCCTCCGCCCGCTTCGTCCGGCGCGCCGCGCTCGCCACCGTCCTCATGGCCGTCGTCATCGTGGTCACCGGCGGCGCGGTCCGGCTCACCCAGTCGGGCCTCGGCTGCCCGACGTGGCCGACGTGCACGGAGGACAGCCTGACGCCCACGCCCGCCATGGGCATCAACGGCGTCATCGAGTTCACCAACCGCATGCTGACGTACGTGCTGTGCGCCGTCGTCGGCGTGGCGATCGTGGCGGCGCGCGCCTACCTGCCGCGCCGGCAGGGCCTCACCCGGCTGGGCTGGATCCAGTTCTGGATCATCGCCGCGAACGGCATCATCGGCGGCATCACCGTACTGACGGGCCTCAACCCGTACATCGTCGCCGCGCACTTCCTCGCCTCCACGGCGCTGCTGACGGTCGCCGTGGTGATGTGGCACCGCTCCCACGAGGGCGACGAGGAGCCGCGCGACCTGGTGGCCCGCCCCGTACGGCAGCTCGGCTGGATCCTGGTCGCGACGACCGCCCTGCTGATCGTGGCCGGCACCGTGGTGACCGGCTCCGGCCGGCACGCGGGCGACGCCAAGAAGAACGTCCACCGCATCCCGCTGGACTGGCACCAGATCACCCAGCTGCACGTCGACTTCGTCTTCGTCGTCGTCGGCCTGACGGTGGCCCTGTGGTTCGTGCTGCGGGCCGTGGGGGCGCCGGCGGTGCCGCGGCGCCGGGTGGCGGAGCTGTTCGTCGTGCTGATGCTGCAGGGGGTCGTCGGGTACGTGCAGTACTTCAACGACTCGCCCGAGATCGTGGTCGGCACGCACATGTTCGGCTCGTGCCTGGTATGGATCGCGGCCCTGCGGGTGTCGCTGTCGCTCCGGACGCGGGGGGAGGCGCCCTCGGTGCCGGCGCCTGCCGGCGAGGCCGCCGCCGTCCCGGTCGCGGCCGCAGGCCGCTAGACGACGCGCCCCGAAAGGGGCGCGGGGAACTGCGCGATCGGCCACTGACGGCCTGCAGCCGACGGGCGAAGCACGGCCCCCGTCTGCGGGCGCGTCGTGGCTTGTCGCGCAGTTCCCCGCGCCCCTTTCGGGGCGCTCTGGCGTGCCCCGCAACGGATTCAGTCGTTGCTCGGGCCGCCGATCTGCAGGCCCGCCATGCGCTTCCACTCGTACGGGCCCGTGCGCACCTTCGCCGCCATCTCGCCGTCGAAGTCGTCCCGCAGCGTGAGCCCGGCCAGCTCGACCGCCTCGCGCGCCGTCTCGTGCGTGCGGGCGACGAGGTTGCCCCACTGTCCGTCGGCCCCGACCAGGGCGATGCGCGTCGTGCCGCGGCCGATGTGCGCGAGCTGCCCCTCGGCGCTGCCGCCGTGCTGCTTGGCGAAGGCGGTGATCTGCCGGGCGAGCTTTGCTGCTGCCTTGTTGTCTGCCATGGCCAGGATGCTACCGACGAGTAGCCCCATACGGCGACGGGCGCTTCGGGTGGCCTTGGCCACCCGAAGCGCCCGTCGTCGGGACGTCGCGGTGCGTGTCAGCGCAGGAAGGGGTCGATGGCCACGGCCGTGAAGAGCAGCGACACGTACGTGATCGACCAGTGGAACAGGCGCATTTCCTTGAGCTTGGGCCCGGTGACGCCCGCCTTGGCGCGCGCCTGCAGTGCGTGCGCCTCCTTCAGCCACAGCGCGCCGCACACCACGGCGACCAGCGTGTAGAACCAGCCGGTGTAGCCCAGGGGCGTGAGCAGCAGCGACACGCCGACCATCACCCAGCTGTAGAGGACGATCTGCTTGGCCACGGCCTTGTTGCCCGCGACGACCGGCAGCATCGGCACGCCGACGCGCTCGTAGTCGTCCTTGACCTTCATCGACAGCGGCCAGTAGTGCGGCGGCGTCCAGAAGAAGATGACCAGGAAGAGGATCAGGGAGGCCCAGGAGACCTCGTTCTTCACCGCGGACCAGCCGATGATCACCGGCAGGCAGCCCGCGATGCCGCCCCAGACGATGTTCTGGGCCGTACGCCGCTTGAGGATCATCGTGTAGACGATGACGTAGAACGCGTTGGCGCCGAGCGAGAGCATCGCCGACAGGGGGTTGACCAGGTACCAGAACCACACCGTCGAGCCGACGGTCAGCGCGGTGGCGAAGACCAGGCACTCACGGGGGGAGACCATGCCGGTCACGAGCGGACGCTGGGACGTGCGGTCCATCATCGCGTCGATGTCCCGGTCGATGTACATGTTGTACGCCCCGGCACCGCCCGCGGAGAGGTAGCCGCCGATGCAGGTGGCCAGGACCAGCCACAGGTCGGGCACGCCCTGGGCCGCCAGGAACATCACCGGCACCGTCGTCATCAGCAGCAGCTCGATGACGCGCGGCTTCGTCAGCGCCACGAAGCCCTTGACCCGGGCACCCAACGGCCGGTGAGCGGGGCGCTCGTCGACGAGCACCCCTGCAGGACGGGATTCGACGGCCGTCACGCACACCCCTGACAGAGATAAGGCCAGCAAGCGCGTCCGGGCCTGAATCCCGGGTAAAGGCTTGCGCGTACTACGCCACTCTAGACGCAGGGGGTAGCACGGCCTTCGCCGGGGTGGGTCGTGTTTCCCCCGGGGCCCGGCCGGAACAGCCGCCCTCGACAGGCGCGCGGGCGCTGCGCCCGGCAGGCTGGAGAGGAGGACCCGCCGTGCCCCGCGGCGGGAATGATTCACATCAGGATGAGGTTGCCCCGGTCGGCGATCGAATGGTCGAGGATCCCGCTGATGACCCGGCGGTCCGTACCGATCACATGAGAGCCGTCCGACACGTTTGACACGTCTCAAATGAGTGCCGGTGAGCCCGACTGTACGTCGAAAAGATGCGCGTCCAGGCGGGGGTAGGCTCGGGTCCGCCGCGTCGTGGCGGAACATACCGCCCCCGGCAGATTGATCATGTGGAGAGGAGCCCTGATCCGAGGGTGAGCATGAAGCCGACCACCACAGACCTCGAATGGACCGAACTGGACCAGAGGGCCGTCGATACCGCCCGTGTCCTGGCGATGGACTCCGTGCAGAAGGTCGGCAACGGCCATCCCGGCACGGCGATGTCCCTGGCGCCCGCGGCCTACCTGCTGTTCCAGAAGCTGATGCGCCACGACCCCAGTGACGCCGACTGGACCGGCCGCGACCGGTTCGTCCTCTCCCCGGGCCACACCAGCCTGACCCTGTACATCCAGCTGTTCATGGCCGGGTACGGCCTGGAGCTGGCGGACCTCAAGGCGTTCCGCACCTGGGACAGCAAGACCCCGGGCCACCCGGAGCACGGTCACACCCGCGGTGTGGAGACCACCACCGGCCCGCTGGGCCAGGGCATCGCCAACGCCGTGGGCATGGCGATGGCCGCGCGCTACGAGCGCGGTCTGTTCGACCCGGAGGCGCCGCAGGGCGAGTCCCCGTTCGACCACACCGTCTGGGCGATCGTCTCCGACGGCGACCTGGAGGAGGGCATCTCGGCCGAGGCGTCCTCGCTCGCCGGCCACCAGAAGCTCGGCAACCTGATCGCGCTGTACGACGACAACCACATCTCGATCGAGGGCGACACCGAGACCGCCTTCTCGGAGGACGTCCTCAAGCGCTACGAGGCCTACGGCTGGCACGTCCAGCGCATCGAGCAGGCCGCCAACGGCGACTTCGACGTCCAGGCGCTGTACGCGGCGTTCCAGGCGGCCAAGGCCGAGACCGAGCGGCCGTCGATCATCGCCGCCCGCACGATCATCGCCTGGCCGGCCCCCAACGCCCAGAACACCGAGGCCTCCCACGGCTCGGCGCTGGGCGAGGCCGAGGTCGCCGCGACCAAGCGCGTCATGGGCTTCGACCCCGAGCAGCACTTCCAGGTCGAGGACGAGGTCCTCCAGCACGTCCGCAAGGCCGCCGACCGCGGCCGCGAGGCCCGTGCGACCTGGGAGAAGCAGCTGCTCAAGTGGCGCGAGGCCAACCCGGAGCGCGCCGCCGAGTTCGACCGCATCGCCGCGGGCGAGCTCCCGGACGGCTGGGAGAAGGCGATCCCCGTCTTCCCGGCCGGCAAGGACGTCGCCACCCGCAAGGCCTCCGGTGAGGTCCTCAAGGCGCTCGGCGGCGTGCTGCCCGAGCTGTGGGGCGGCTCCGCCGACCTCGCCGGCTCGAACAACACCACGATCGACCCGTCGTCGTCCTTCCTCCCGGTGGGCAACCCGCTGCCGGAGGCGAACCCGTACGGGCGCACGATCCACTTCGGCATCCGCGAGCACGCCATGGGCTCGACCATGAACGGCATCGCGCTGCACGGCAACACCCGCGTCTACGGCGGCACCTTCCTGGTGTTCTCCGACTACATGCGCCCGGCCGTGCGTCTGGCCGCGCTGATGAAGCTGCCGGTCACCTACGTGTGGACGCACGACTCCATCGGCCTGGGCGAGGACGGCCCGACCCACCAGCCGGTCGAGCACATGGCCGCGCTGCGTGCCATCCCGGGCCTGAACATGGTCCGTCCGGCCGACGCCAACGAGACGGCGATCGCCTGGCGCGAGATCATGAAGCGCCATGTCGCCAAGCCGGCCCCGCACGGCCTGGCCCTCACCCGCCAGAACGTGCCGACCTACGAGCCCAACGAGGGCGTGGCCAAGGGCGGCTACGTGCTGCTGGAGGCCGAGGGCGGCCGCCCGCAGGTCATCCTGATCGCCACCGGCTCCGAGGTGCAGCTGGCCGTCGAGGCCCGCGAGACCCTGCAGGCCGAGGGCGTGCCGACCCGCGTGGTGTCGATGCCGTCCGTCGAGTGGTTCGAGGAGCAGGACCAGGCGTACCGGGACGGCGTGCTGCTGCCGGACGTCAAGGCCCGCGTCGCCGTGGAGGCCGGTGTGGGTCTGACCTGGTACCGCTACGTCGGTGACGCCGGCCGCATCGTCTCGCTGGAGCACTTCGGCGCCTCCGCCGACTACAAGGTGCTCTACCGCGAGTTCGGCCTGACCCCCGAGGCCGTGGTCGAGGCCGCCCGCGAGTCGATCGCCGACGCCGCCCGCCGCTGACGCTTCGTACACATACCTGCTAGGAGATGCAGACCCCATGACAGACGCACTCAAGCGCCTCTCCGACGAAGGCGTCGCGATCTGGCTGGACGACCTGTCCCGCAAGCGCATCACGTCCGGCAACCTGGCCGAGCTCATCGACCAGAGCCACGTGGTGGGCGTGACGACCAACCCGTCGATCTTCCAGAAGGCGATCTCCAGCGGCGACGGCTACGAGCAGCAGCTCGCCGACCTCGCCGCCCGTGAGGTCACCGTCGAAGAGGCCATCCGCATGATCACCACGGCGGACGTCCGCGACGCCGCCGACATCCTGCGCCCGGTCTTCGAGGCCACCGGCGGCCGTGACGGCCGGGTCTCCATCGAGGTCGACCCGCGCCTGGCGCACAAGACCCGCGCCACCGTGGCCGAGGCCAAGCAGCTGGCCTGGCTGGTGGACCGGCCCAACACCCTGATCAAGATCCCCGCGACGAAGGCGGGCCTGCCGGCCATCGCCGAGACCATCGGGCTGGGCATCAGCGTCAACGTCACGCTGATCTTCTCGCTCGAGCGCTACCGCGCGGTGATGGACGCCTACCTGACCGGTCTGGAGAAGGCCAAGGCCGCGGGCCTGGACCTGTCGCTGATCCACTCGGTCGCGTCCTTCTTCGTCTCCCGCGTGGACACCGAGATCGACAAGCGCCTGGACGCACTGGGCACGGACGAGGCCAAGGAGCTGCGCGGCAAGGCCGCCCTGGCCAACGCCCGGCTGGCGTACCAGGCGTACGAGGAGGTGTTCTCCTCCGACCGCTGGGCCGAGCTGGAGAAGGCCGGCGCCAACAAGCAGCGTCCGCTGTGGGCCTCGACCGGTGTGAAGGACCCGGCCTACAAGGACACGCTGTACGTCGACGACCTGGTCGCCCCCAACACGGTCAACACCATGCCGGAGGCCACCCTGCAGGCCACCGGCGACCACGGGCAGATCACCGGTGACACGGTGCGCGGCACGTACGAGCAGGCCAAGGCCGAGCTCGACGCGCTGGCCCGCCTGGGCGTCTCGTACGACGAGGTCGTCCAGCTCCTGGAGGACGAGGGCGTCGACAAGTTCGAGCAGTCCTGGAACGACCTTCTGAAGTCCACCGAGGCGGAGCTCAAGCGCCTGGCACCGGAGGCATGAATTGAGCAGCAGCAATCCGCTGCGTGACGCTCTGGACCGACGGCTCCCGCGCATCGCGGGGCCGTCGGGCCTGGTCATCTTCGGCGTCACGGGTGATTTGTCACGTAAAAAGCTGATGCCCGCCGTTTACGACCTGGCCAACCGCGGCCTGCTCCCGCCGGGCTTCTCCCTCATCGGCTTCGCCCGCCGGCAGTGGGAGGACGAGGACTTCGCCGAGGTCGTCTACGAGGCCGTCAAGCAGCACGCCCGCACCCCCTTCCGCGAGGAGGTCTGGCAGCAGCTGGTGCAGGGCTGCCGGTTCGTCCAGGGCGACTTCGACGACGACACCGCCTTCGAGACCCTCAAGGCGACCATAGAGGAGCTGGACGCGGCCCAGGGCACGGGCGGCAACTTCGCCTTCTACCTCTCGGTGCCGCCGAAGTTCTTCCCCACGGTCGTCCAGCAGCTCAAGAAGCACGGCCTGGCCGAGCAGCAGGAGGGCGCCTGGCGGCGCGCCGTCATCGAGAAGCCCTTCGGCCACGACCTGGCCAGCGCCCAGGAGCTCAACCGGATCGTCCACGACGTCTTCCCCGCCGAGTCGGTCTTCCGCATCGACCACTACCTCGGCAAGGAGACGGTCCAGAACATCCTGGCCCTGCGCTTCGCCAACACCCTCTTCGAGCCGATCTGGAACCGGTCCTACGTCGACCACGTGCAGATCACCATGGCCGAGGACATCGGCATCGGCGGCCGCGCCGGCTACTACGACGGCATCGGCGCCGCCCGCGACGTCATCCAGAACCACCTGCTGCAGCTGCTGGCACTGACGGCCATGGAGGAGCCCGTCTCCTTCGACGCCGACGCGGTGGCCGCCGAGAAGACCAAGGTGCTCAGCGCCGTGAGGCTGCCGAAGGACCTGGGCAAGGAGACCGTGCGCGGCCAGTACACGCACGGCTGGCAGGGCGGCGAGGAGGTCGTCGGTTACCTGGAGGAGGAGGGCACCGACCCCAACTCCAAGACCGACACCTATGCCGCGATCAAGCTGGACATCGACAACCGCCGCTGGGCGGGCGTCCCCTTCTACCTGCGCACCGGCAAGCGGCTGGGCCGCCGCGTCACCGAGATCGCGGTCGTCTTCCAGCGCGCCCCCTACTCCCCCTTCGACCAGACCGCCACCGAGGAGCTGGGGCAGAACGCCCTGGTGATCCGGGTGCAGCCGGACGAGGGCGTCACCGTGCGCTTCGGCTCGAAGGTACCGGGCACCCAGATGGAGGTCCGGGACGTCTCGATGGACTTCGCCTACGGCGAGTCCTTCACCGAGTCGAGCCCCGAGGCGTACGAGCGGCTGATCCTCGACGTCCTGCTCGGCGAGTCCAACCTCTTCCCGCGCCTGAAGGAGGTCGAGCTCTCCTGGCAGATCCTCGACCCCATCGAGGAGTACTGGGAGAAGCACGGCAGGCCCGCGCAGTACCCGGCCGGCACCTGGGGGCCGGTCGAGGCGGACGAGATGCTCGCACGAGACGGACGGAGCTGGCGTCGGCCATGAAGATCGACCTTACGGACACCACGGCCAGCAAGATCAACAATGCGCTGGTCCAGGGCCGCCGCGCCATCGGCACCCCGGCCAGCGGCATGGTCCTCACCCTGGTCATCGTCACCGACGAGGAGCACGCCTACGACGCGCTCAAGGCCGCCAACGAGGCGTCCCGCGAGCACCCGTCGCGCAAGCTCGTCGTCATCAAGCGGGTCAGCCGCTCGCCCCGTGACCGCGCCCAGGCCCGCCTGGACGCCGAGGTCCGTGTGGGCGGCGACGCCGGCGCCGGCGAGACGGTGGTGCTGCGGCTGTACGGCGAGGTCATAGACCACGCGCAGTCCGTGGTGCTGCCCCTGCTGCTGCCGGACGCCCCCGTCGTCGTCTGGTGGCCGGTGGGCTCCCCCGCCAACCCCGCCAAGGACCCCCTCGGCGCGCTCGGCCAGCGCCGGGTCACCGACGCCTACACCGCCGAGGACCCCGTCGCCGAGCTCGCCACCCGCGCCGCCACCTACACCCCCGGCGACACCGACCTGGCCTGGACCCGCATCACGCCGTGGCGCTCGGTCCTCGCCGCCGCGCTCGACCAGCAGCCCGGCATCGAGATCACCGCGGCCGAGGTCGAGGGCGAGGCGTACAACCCCAGCGGCGAACTGCTGGCCATGTGGCTGGCCGACCGCCTCGGGGTGACCGCCCGGCGCACCGTCTCCGAGGGGCCCGGCCTGACCGCCGTGCGCATGGAGACCAAGGACGGCGTCATCACCCTCGACCGCGCCGACGGCTCCCTGGCCAAGCTCACCATGCGCGGCCAGCCCGACCGGTCGGTCGCGCTCAAGCGCCGCGACACCGCCGACCTCCTCGCGGAGGAGCTGCGCCGGCTCGACCCGGACCTCATCTACGAGTCCGCGGTCAAGTACGGCGTCGAGGCCCTGGGCGAACCGCTGCCCGCCGCGACCCCCGCCGGGGGCGGCGGCGAGCCGGCCGCCCCGGAGCAGCCGGCCGAGCCGGCCGAAGCCACCGAGGCGAACGAGGCGAACGAGGCGGAGCAGCCGGCGGCGAAGAAGCAGGCCAGGAAGCGGGCGGGCAAGTGAGCACCCCGCAGATCGTCGTCCACCACGACAAGGAGCTGATGGCCAAGGCCGCGGCGGCCCGGCTGATCACGAAGATCGTGGACGCCCAGGCCGCCCGCGGCTGCGCCTCCGTCGTCCTGACCGGCGGGCGCAACGGCAACGCGCTCCTCGCGGCCCTCGCCGACGCGCCCGCCCGGGACGCGATCGACTGGTCCCGGCTCGACCTGTGGTGGGGCGACGAGCGCTTCCTGCCCGAGGGCGACCCCGAGCGCAACGACACCCAGGCGCGCGAGGCCCTCCTCGACCGGGTCGGCCTCGACCCGGCCCGGGTGCACTTCATGCCGGCCCCGGACGGCACGCACGAGGACGCCGACGCGGCGGCCGAGGCGTACGCGGCCGAACTGGCCGCCGCGGCCCGGCCGGAGGACCACGGCCCCGTACCGGCGTTCGACGTCCTGCTGCTGGGCGTCGGCCCCGACACGCACGTGGCCTCCCTCTTCCCGGAACACCCGGGCGTGCGGGAGACCGAGCGCACGGTCATCGGCGTCCACGGATCGCCCAAGCCCCCGCCGACGCGGGTGTCGCTGACGCTGACGGCGATCCGGGCGGCACGGGAGGTCTGGCTGCTGGCGGCCGGCGAGGACAAGGCCACGGCGGTGGCCATGGCCCTCTCCGGTGCCGGCGAGGTCCAGGCCCCGGCCGCCGGAGCGCGCGGCACGCGGCGCACGCTGTGGCTCCTGGACGCGGCGGCGGCCTCCCGGCTCCCGCGCGACCTCTACCCCCCGGCGTCGCCGTAACCGGTACGCACGAACACAACGCCGGGCGGGCTGCGATGCAGCCCGCCCGGCGTTGTGTGTGCGTGCGTCAGCGGCCCCGCACCGTGCGGTAGCGGGCGACCAGCGTCGCCGTCGATGCGTCGAGGCCCGGCACCGCCGCGCCCTCCGTCAGCGCCGGCTCGACCCGCTTCGCGAGGACCTTGCCCAGCTCGACCCCCCACTGGTCGAAGGAGTCGATGTTCCAGATCGCTCCCTGCACGAACACCTTGTGCTCGTACAGTGCGATCAGCTGCCCGAGCACCGACGGGCTGAGCTCGTTCGCCAGGATCGTCGTCGTCGGGTGGTTGCCCCGGAACGTCTTGTGCGGCACCAGTTCGGCCGGTACGCCCTCGGCCCGGACCTCCTCGGCCGTCTTGCCGAAGGCGAGCGCCTGGCCCTGGGCGAAGAGGTTGGCCATCAGCAGGTCGTGCTGGGCGGCGAGCCGCGGCTCCAGTTCGTCGACGGGCCGGGCGAAGCCCAGCAGGTCGGCGGGGATGAGTTCGGTGCCCTGGTGGATCAACTGGTAGTACGCGTGCTGCCCGTTGGTGCCGGGCGTGCCCCACACGACCGGCCCGGTCTGCCAGGTGACGGGCGTCCCCTCGCGGTCGACGGACTTGCCGTTGGACTCCATGTCGAGCTGCTGCAGGTAGGCCGAGAACTTCGACAGGTAGTGGCTGTAGGGCAGCACCGCGTGCGACTGCGCGCCGTGGAAGTTGCCGTACCAGATGCCCAGCAGGCCCAGCAGGACGGGGGCGTTCTCCTCGAAGGGCGCGGTGCGGAAGTGCTCGTCGACGAGGTGGAAGCCGGCCAGCATCTCGCGGAAGCGGTCGGGGCCGATGGCGATCATCAGGGAGAGGCCGATGGCGGAGTCGAAGGAGTAGCGGCCGCCGACCCAGTCCCAGAACTCGAACATGTTGGCGGTGTCGATGCCGAATTCGGCGACCTTCTCGGCGTTCGTCGACAGCGCGACGAAGTGCTTGGCCACCGCCTCCTCGCCGACGCCCAGCCGGTCGAGCAGCCAGTTGCGCGCGGAGGTGGCGTTGGTGATGGTCTCGATCGTGGTGAAGGTCTTGGAGGCCACGATGAACAGCGTCTCGGCGGCGTCCAGGTCGCGCACGGCCTCGTGCAGGTCCGCGCCGTCGACGTTGCTGACGAAGCGGAAGGTGAGGTCGCGGTGGGTGTAGGGGCGCAGCGCCTCGTACGCCATGGCCGGGCCGAGGTCGGAGCCGCCGATACCGATGTTGACGATGTTGCGGATGCGCTTGCCGGTGTAACCCTTCCAGTCACCCGAAAGGATGCGGTCGGTGAAGACCTGCATCTTGCGCAGCACGGCGTGCACGGCGGGGACGACGTTCTCCCCGTCGACCTCGACGACGGCGGACTCGGGGGCGCGGAGGGCGGTGTGGAGCACCGCGCGGCCCTCGGTGGTGTTGATCTTCTCGCCGCGGAACATCGCGTCGCGCAGGCCGGCCACGTCCATCGCGGCGGCCAGCTCGCGCAGCAGGGTGAGGGTCTCGTCGGTCACGAGGTGCTTGGAGTAGTCGAGGTACAGGTCGCCGACGGTCAGGGCGTACCTCTCGGCGCGCCGCGGATCGTCCGCGAACAACTGACGCAGGTGCACCTCCCCCAGCTCGGCGCGGTGCTTGGCCAGTGCCTGCCACTCGCGGGTGCGGTCCGGCCTGGTGCGGCCCTGTGCGTTCATCTCGGACATCAGCCCACTTCTACTCGGTTGGTCCCCGCCGTTTCCAACCTAATTGATCTGCCGTCGATTCCTCGCACGTGCACCGCGCAGCGCACAGCACAGCGGCCCGGTCGCACACCGTGTGGGGTGTGCGACCGGGCCGCTGTGCGTCCGTCCGGGTGAGCCGGCCTCAGATCTCCCCGCGCAGCTTGGCGAGCGCCTCGGCGAGGATGGCCTCGCCGTCGGCGTCGCTGCGCCGCTCGCGGACGTAGGCCAGATGGGTCTTGTAGGGCTCGGTGCGCGGCGGGTCCGGCGGGTTGTCCCGGTCCTGGCCGGCGGGGAAGCCACAGCGGGGGCAGTCCCAGGTGTCGGGCACCTGGGCGTCGCTGGCGAAGCTGGGCTGCGTCTCGTGCCCGTTCGAGCACCAGAAGGAGATGCGCAGGCGCGGTGCGGATTCGCCCCGCTCGGCCTCGCCCATCGGCCCCGCCCCGACCCGGCTTCCTCGGATCGCGTTGCCACTTGCCACGGTCGTAACTCCCTGCGTGATGGTGCCGCGGAGCCAGGTGGTCGGCTCCGCTGCGGGCGCCTCAGTCTACGTAAGGCCCAACGCGCGTCCAGTGGCAGGAGTTACAGCCCGGCCACGAAGAACGCAGCCCCATCATAGGCCGCGGTGACGACGACGCGTCAGTTGTCGAGCTTCATCAGGACGCCGAGCGCAATGATGCACGCGAACCACAGCAGACCGATCACGATGGTGATCCGGTCGAGGTTCCGCTCGGCGACCGAGGATCCGCCGACGGAGGACTGCATGCCGCCACCGAACATGTCGGACAGGCCGCCGCCCTTCCCCTTGTGCATGAGCACCAGCATCATCAGCAGCACGCTGAAGACGATGAGGGCGATCGAGAACCCGATGACCACGGCTGGACCAACTCTCTCGGACTGACTGAATGGAAAGTGCTGCGGGGCCGGCGACCGGCATTCGTGCCGGTCCCGGCCCCGACAGGGTACGACGGGGAGCACCCGTCGTCATAGCCGCTACTGATCGCCGAAGCGGACGATCTTGACGAATTCGTCGGCGTCCAGCGAGGCGCCGCCGATCAGGGCACCGTCGACGTCGGGCTGGGCCATGATCGCGGCGATGTTGCCGGACTTGACCGAGCCGCCGTACTGGATGCGGACCTTGTCGGCCAGCTCCTGGTCGTAGAGCTCGGCCAGGCGGCCGCGGATGGCCCCGCAGACCTCCTGGGCGTCCTCGGGCGTGGCGACCTCGCCGGTGCCGATGGCCCACACCGGCTCGTAGGCGATCACGACCGTGGCGGCCTGCTCGGCCGGGACGTCCTTCAGGCCGCCGTCGACCTGGGCGAGGGTGTGGGCGACCTGGTTGCCGGCCTTGCGGACGTCCAGGCCCTCGCCGACGCACAGGATCGGGGTCAGGCCGTGCCGGAAGGCGGCCTTGACCTTGGCGTTGCAGATCTCGTCGGTCTCGCCGTGGTACTGGCGGCGCTCGGAGTGCCCGACGGTGACGAAGGTGCACTTGAGCTTGGCGAGCATGGCGCCGGAGATCTCGCCGGTGTAGGCGCCGGAGTCGTGCGCCGAGATGTCCTGGGCGCCGTACTTGATCTGCAGCTTGTCGCCGTCCACCAGCGTCTGCACCGAGCGCAGGTCGGTGAAGGGCGGCAGGACGGCGACCTCGACGCGGTCGTAGTCCTTGTCGGCGAGGGAGAAGGCGAGCTTCTGGACATGGGCGATGGCCTCGAGGTGGTTGAGGTTCATCTTCCAGTTGCCCGCCATCAGCGGGGTGCGTGCGGTCACGGTGGTTCAGTCCTCCAGTGCGGCGAGGCCGGGGAGCGTCTTGCCCTCGAGGTACTCGAGGCTGGCGCCGCCGCCGGTCGAGATGTGGCCGAAAGCGTTCTCGTCGAAGCCCAGGATGCGCACGGCCGCGGCCGAGTCGCCGCCGCCGACGACGGTGAAGCCGTCCGTGTCCACCAGGGCCTGGGCGACGGCCTTCGTGCCGTTCGCGTAGTCGGGGTGCTCGAAGACGCCCATCGGGCCGTTCCAGAAGACGGTGCCGGCATCGGCGAGCTTGGACGCGTACAGCTCACGCGTCTTCGGGCCGATGTCCAGGCCCTCCTTGTCGGCCGGGATGGCGTCGGTGGCGACGACCTCGTAGTCGGCCGGGGTCTTGCCCTTGAGGTCCGGGAAGTCCGCCGAGACCAGGACGTCGACGGGCAGGACGAACTCCACGCCGCGCTTCTCCGCCTCCGCCAGGTAGGCCAGGCAGGTGGCCTTCTGGTCCTCCTGCAGCAGCGAGATGCCCACCTCGTGGCCCTTGGCGGCCAGGAAGGTGTACGACATGCCGCCGCCGATGAGGATGCGGTCGGCCTTCTTCAGCAGGTTGTCGATGACGCCCAGCTTGTCGGAGACCTTGGCGCCGCCCAGGACGACGACGTACGGGCGCTGCACCTCCTCGGTGAGCTTCTTCAGCACGCCGACCTCGGCCGCGATCAGGCCGCCGGCCGCGTGCGGCAGGCGCGCGGGGAGATCGAAGACGGAGGCGTGCTTGCGGTGCACGGCGCCGAAGCCGTCACCGACGTAGAGGTCGGCGAGCGAGGCGAGGGCGTCGGCGAAGGCACCGCGCTCGGCGTCGTCCTTGCTGGTCTCGCCCGCATTGAACCGCAGGTTCTCCAGCAGCGTGACCTCGCCGTCGCCGAGACCGGCGACGGTGGCCTTCGCGCTGTCGCCCACGGTGTCGGTGGCGAATGCGACGGGGCGGCCCAGGATCTCGCCGAGCCGGCCGGAGACCGGGGCCAGGGAGAACGCGGGGTCCGGGGCGCCCTTGGGACGGCCCAGGTGGGAGGCGACGATCACCTTGGCGCCGGCCTCGGCCAGCTTGGCGATCGTCGGCGCGACGGCGCGGATGCGGCCGTCGTCGGTGATGACGGTGCCCTCCAGGGGCACGTTCAGGTCGGCGCGGACGAAGACTCGCTTGCCTTCGACGCCGTCCCGGATGAGATCGTCGATCGTCTTCATGCAGTGACTCCGTGACTTCGGTAAGGAACAGCCATGGAACGGGGCCCGGACGACGCGTCATCGCGTCGTACGAGCCCCGTCCTTACCATCTCGGCGCCTGAGGGATCAGGCGGAGATCAGAGCTGGCCGCCGACGAAGACGGTGAGGTCCACCAGGCGGTTGGAGTAACCCCACTCGTTGTCGTACCAGCCGATGATCTTGACCTGCTTGCCCTGCGCCATCGTCAGCGAGGCGTCGAAGGTGCAGGACGCCGGCCAGTTGACGATGTCCGCGGAGACGATCGGGTCCTCGGTGTACTCGAGGATGCCCTTCAGCTGGCCCTCTGCGGCCTTCTGGAAGGCGGTGTTGATCTCGTCCTTGGTGACCTCGCGCTCCAGCTCGACGACCAGGTCGGTCACGGAGCCGGTGGGGACCGGGACGCGCATGGCCATGCCGTCCAGCTTGCCCTTGAGCTGCGGCAGGACCAGGGCGGTGGCCTTGGCGGCACCGGTCGAGGTCGGGATGATGTTCTCCGCGGCGGCGCGGGCGCGGCGCAGGTCCTTGTGCGGGAAGTCGAGGATGCGCTGGTCGTTGGTGTACGCGTGGACCGTCGTCATCAGGCCCTTGACGATGCCGAAGCTCTCGTCCAGCACCTTCGCCATCGGCGCCACGCAGTTGGTGGTGCAGGAGGCGTTGGAGATGACGTGGTGGTTGGCCGCGTCGTACTTGTCCTGGTTGACGCCCATCACGATGGTGATGTCCTCGTTGGAGGCGGGCGCGGAGATCAGGACCTTCTTGGCACCGGCGGCGAGGTGCTTGGCGGCGTCCTCGCGCTTGGTGAAGATGCCGGTGGACTCGATGACGATGTCGGCACCGAGCTCGCCCCAGGGGAGGGCGGCCGGGTCCCGCTCGGCCATCGTCTTGAAGGTCATGTTGCCGACGGTGATCGTGTCGTCGGTGTGGCTGACCTCGTGCTGGAGACGACCCAGGATGGAGTCGTACTTCAGCAGGTGCACCAGGGTGGCGTTGTCGGTCAGGTCGTTGACACCGACGATCTCGATGTCCGCACCCTGCTCCAGGAGCGCACGGAAGTAGTTACGACCGATACGGCCAAAGCCGTTGATGCCTACGCGGATCGTCACGAACCGATCTCCTCGTTGGTGTGCCGGGCTGTCCCCGGCGGCTGTATGGGATGTCCCCGACCACCACCGACCCTACCTCTAAGAAGGGAGGTACGTGACATTGGCCGCGCGGGCCCGTCCGGCCCCCTCGCAGGTGAAAGAGGGCCTGCTCAGGTGGGCGGAACAAGGGGTTTCATCCGCCGATCGCGCGCAGGGCTCCACCGGTCAGCGCAGCCCTCTCGCGGGGGTCCGCGACGTGCTCCAGACCGAAGCCGAACAGCACCGTGTCCCGCGTCGTGACGGCGGCCGCGGACGGCACCGGCGCCGCCTTTCCGTCACCCTGTGTGATCGACGCGGGGGTGTAGGCGCCGGCGGCGGCGCTGCGGAACTGCGGGAAGGTCTCCGGCGGCAGCTGCTCGGACAGCGGGCTGAAGGCGCCGGCCCAGGCGAGCGGTCCGAGCTGCGCCGTGGTCCCCGCGAGCTCACCCGCACCGGTGAAGCGGCCGGGCCGGGCCTGCGCGGTGTGCGCGCCGGCCCCCAGGTAGAAGCGGGCGAAGTCGTCGCTCTCCACGCCGGCGACCCGGGTGCTGCTGCCCGCCCGGACGCCCGCGGTGATCAGCTTGCCGCCCTCGTTGAGGAAGTCGCGCACGGCCAGCAGGGTGGCTCCGTCGGGGCGGCCGGTGGCGTACCACAGGACGGTGTCGTAGTGGCCGAGGACGCCCAGCGCGGGCGGCGCGCCCTGGGTGGCGACGTCCCACACGGCCGCCTCGCGTCCGTTGTCGGCGAGCGCCTTCACGTACGCGGCGGTGTTGCGGGCCGCGGCGGTGCCGCCCTCGTCGGCGACGACGAGAGTGTCGGCGCGCGGCGCGGTACGGGCCACGGTGAAGGTGAAGGGCTCGGCGGCCGCGGATCCGCCCTTGTGGGTGCGGCCGGTGAACCACACGGTGACCTTTGCGCCCGGACGGGCGCCCTCGACGGTGGCGCGGTACTCGTCGAAGCGGATGTTGTCCTCGCCGCCGTAGCGGTCGCCGCCGTTCCAGGCGCGCAGCGGGGCGCTGCGCACGGGTCCGCCGTCGACGCGGTAGTTCAGGCGCGTGTCGGTCAGGCTCCTGCGGGCGGTGACGGCGACGGTCTGCCGGCCGTCGTGGGCGTAGGACGTGGTGAAGGTGTGCGGGGTGAAGTCGGGGGCGGCCAGGCCGACCGGGGAGGAGGGCCGGTCGGGGTGGGTGGCGCTCTCGGCGACGGCGAGGGCGAAGGGGAGGTTCTTGGTGAACTCCCGCTGGATCAGCTTCTCGTCGTCGGGGAAGTTGAACACCGACGGGCAGTCCTTGGGGTTCCAGCGGCCGGTGGTGTCGGCCTTCGACGCGGTCGCGCAGGTCGACATCTCGGGGGTGAACATCATCGTGCCGTTGACGTTCGCCGCGTGGCCGTCGGCCTCGCCGTTGGTGGTGTAGAGCTCGGAGGACAGCTGCGGGCGGTAGCCGGGGATCGCGGAGTTCCCCGGGGTGCCGGCCAGGGCCCGGTAGGCGACGTCGTCGGGGGTGGGGGTGGCCTCCTGCCAGCCGACGCCGTAGAGCAGCAGTTCGGCCGCGGAGTGGTAGTTGACGGCGTAGACGAAGTCGTGGCGCTTTTCGAAGGCGTCCAGCGCGCGGGTCTCGGGCTCGGAGGCCGGGGCCGGGCCCCGGTAGGTCTCGGACGCCGGGCGCGGGGAGGAACCGTCGTTGTCGTAGCCCCACTTGTAGGGGAAGTTGCGGTTGAGGTCGACGCCGTCGCCGGGGGCGATCCTCCCGTCGCCGTCGTTGTCGCGCAGGTTCTTGCGCCACAGGCGGGTGGCGGGGCTCTGGAAGGTGTAGTCGTAGCCGTCGGGGTTGGCGGACAGCAGGAACCACAGTTCGGTGCGGTCGACGAGGCGGGTGACGCGGGCGTCCTTGCCGTAGCCGTCGAGGACGTGGTGCAGCAGCCGCCGGTTCATCTCCGGGGTGATCCGCTCCCGGGCGTGCTGGTTGGACATGTACAGCACGGCGGGCCGGGTGCCGTCGGGGGTGCGGCCGGCGTCCTTGGAGACCTTGACGGCGAGGATGTCCTGGCCGCGCACGGTCCTGCCGATGCTGACGACCTTGGTGAGCGCCGGGTGGGCGCGGGCGGTGTCCCGGATCTCCTGCTGCAGGCCGTTCTTTCCGCTGTACGGGCGGAAGACGCCGTCCCCTTGCGCCGTCAGGCGCTTGCGGGCGGCGTCGGAGGTGCGCTTCTCCTTGACGTCGATGCCCTGCTGCCCGAGCGCACGGGCCTGGGACGGGGTGAGGTACAGCTCGACGGCCTTCGTCTTCCCATCGGGGACGCGCTCGCCCAGCTCGTGGCCGTCGACGCCGGCGCGCAGCAGCAGCGGGACCTGTGCGGCGGTGACGTCGGCGGTCCACACCGCCATGCTCTCGGCGGCCGCGCCGGGTGCGGCGCTGCGGGCGTGGGCCGAGGGTGTTGCCGTGAGGCCGCCGAATAACAGCGCGGCCACGGTGACGACCGTTCCGGTCGTGCGTCTCATGTGCCCCCCTTGTCGTTGTGGGCCACTGGGGTTCGGGGGTCAGGCTCTTGGCGAGATCATGATCATGTCAACGATGCCTTTTGCGCCCCTCCCCCCGGGTCTCCGCGCACAGCGCGGCGCCCCCGCCACCACAGGGGTGACGGGGGCGCCGTACAGCGGTGCGATCAGCCGACCACCGGGGGTGCGATCAGCCGGTACCGGTGGTGTGATCAGCCGACCATGCCCTCGGCCATCTCCTCGGTCAGCTCGGCCAGGTTCGACTCGGTGCCGGGGATGCCCAGGTCCTGGGCACGCTTGTCGGCCATGGCCAGCAGGCGGCGGATGCGGCCCGCGACGGCGTCCTTGGTCAGCGGCGGGTCGGCCAGGGCGCCCAGCTCCTCCAGGGACGCCTGCTTGTGCTCCATGCGCAGCCGGCCCGCGGCGGCGAGGTGCTCGGGCACCTCCTCGCCGAGGATCTCCAGCGCACGCTGCACCCGGGCGCCCGCGGCGACGGCGGCCCGGGCCGAGCGGCGCAGGTTGGCGTCGTCGAAGTTGGCCAGGCGGTTGGCGGTCGCCCGCACCTCGCGGCGCATCCGCCGCTCCTCCCAGGCCAGCACCGACTCGTGCGCGCCCAGGCGCGTCAGCAGGGCGCCGATCGCGTCACCGTCCCGGACGACGACACGGTCCACCCCGCGCACCTCGCGGGCCTTCGCGGCGATCTGCAGTCTGCGGGCGGCGCCCACCAGCGCCAGGGCCGCCTCCGGGCCGGGGCAGGTGACCTCCAGCGAGGAGGAGCGGCCCGGCTCGGTCAGCGAGCCGTGGGCCAGGAAGGCGCCGCGCCAGGCCGCCTCCGCGTCGCAGGTGGCACCGGAGACGACCTGCGGCGGCAGCCCGCGGATCGGCCGGCCGCGGCCGTCGACCAGGCCGGTCTGGCGGGCCAGCTGGTCACCGCCCGCCACCACCCGCACCACGTACCGGCTGCCCCGCCGGAGCCCGCCGGGCGCCATCACCACCAGGTCGGAGGAGTGCCCGAAGATCTCCAGGATGTCCTTGCGCAGCCGCCGGGCCGCGATCCCGGTGTCCAGCTCCGCCTCGATCACGATGCGGCCGCTGACCAGGTGCAGGCCCCCCGCGAACCGCAGGATCGCCGAGACCTCCGCTTTCCGGCAGCAGGTGCGGGTGACGGGGAGCCGGGAGATCTCGTCCTTCACCGCAGCCGTCATCGCCATGGGCCGATCCTTCCATGCATCCGAAAAATACGGTCGTACGCGGCGGCCAACAGCTCCGGGTCGTGCGTCTGGCAGCTGTCGGGCGAGGCGACCGGCGCCAGCTCGACCGCGGCCCCCAGCCGCTTGGCGGCCTCGGTGAGGCTGTCCCGATCGGGCACGGCGGCCTCGTCGGCCAGCACCACGTCCAGGGCGAGTTTAGGGGCGTGTCGGGCCAAAACCTCCAAATGACGCTGCGGGGAGAAGCCATCGGTTTCGCCGGGCTGCGGCGCGAGGTTCAGCGAGAGCACCCGCCGGGCCCGGGTCTCCTGCAGTGCCTGCAGCAGCTCGGGCACCAGCAGGTGCGGGATCACCGAGGAGAACCAGGAGCCGGGACCGAGCACCACCCAGTCGGCGTCCAGCACGGCCTCCACCGCCTCCGGCACGGCCGGCGGGTCCTCCGGGACCAGGTGCACCGACTGCACCTCGCCCGGGGTCAGCGCCACGGTGGCCTGCCCGCACACGGTGCTCACCGCGTCCGGCTCGGCCGGGTCGTGGCCGCGCACCAGCGCCTGCAGCTCCAGCGGCACGGCGGACATCGGCAGCACCCGGCCGTGCGCGCCCAGCAGCTTGCCGACCAGGTCCAGCGCCTGCACATGGTCGCCCAGCTGCTCCCACAGGGCCACGATGAGCAGGTTGCCCACGGCGTGGCCGTGCAGCTCGCCCTCGCTGACGAAGCGGTGCTGGATCACCCGGGCCCAGGTCTGGCCCCAGTCGTCGTCCCCGCACAGGGCCGCCAGGGCCTTGCGCAGGTCGCCGGGGGGCAGCACGCCGAGCTCGTCGCGCAGCCGGCCGCTGGAGCCGCCGTCGTCGGCGACGGTGACCACGGCCGTCAGGTCGCCGGTGATGCGCCGCAGCGCGGCCAGCGAGGCCGACAGCCCGTGGCCGCCGCCCAGGGCGACGACCTTGGGCTGCGCGCCGCGGACGGGCCGGCGGTGCGCCCGCTGCCCGTCGCCGCGCGGCCGGCCGGCCACCAGGCGGCCGACGCGGCGCATGCGGAAGCTGCGTCCGGTCACTCGCGCCCCATGTCCCGGTGCACGACGACGGTCTCCACGCCCTCGGAGACCAGGCGGTGGGCGAGCTTCTCGGACATGGCGACCGAGCGGTGCTTGCCGCCGGTGCAGCCGACCGCGATGGTCACGTAGCGCTTGCCCTCGCGGCGGTAGCCGGCGGCGATGAGCTGCAGCAGCTCGGTGTAGCGGTCGAGGAACTCCTTGGCGCCGGGCTGGTTGAAGACGTAGCCCGAGACCTCCTCGTTCAGGCCGGTGAAGGGCCGCAGCTCCGGCACCCAGTGCGGGTTGGGCAGGAAGCGGCAGTCGACGACGAGGTCGGCGTCGACGGGCAGGCCGTACTTGTAGCCGAAGGACATGACGGTGGCCCGCAGCTCCGGCTCCTCCTCGCCCGCGAACTGGGCGTCCATCTTCGCCCGCAGCTCGTGGACGTTGAGGCTGGAGGTGTCGATCACCAGGTCGGCGTCCCCGCGCAGCTCGCGCAGCAGGTCGCGCTCGGCGGCGATGCCGTCGACGATGCGGCCCGAGCCCTGCAGCGGGTGCGGGCGGCGCACCGACTCGAAGCGGCGCACCAGGGCGTCGTCGGACGCCTCCAGGAAGATCACCCGCCGCTTGACCTTCTTGGCCGCCAGGTCCGCCAGCGACTCCCGCAGGTTGTCGAAGAAGCCGCGGCCGCGCACGTCCACGACCACGGCGATGCGCGCCACGTTGCCCTGGGAGCGGGCGCCGAGGTCCACCATGGTGGGGATCAGGGCGGGGGGCAGGTTGTCCACGACGAACCAGCCCAGGTCCTCCAGACACTTGGCGGCGGTGCTGCGGCCCGCCCCCGACATGCCGGAGATGATCACCAGCTCGGGGATGCCCGTCGTCTCCGCGGCCGTGTCCGCCGTCGTGCCCGTACTCACCGTTGCTCCGTCCCGCTCTGTCGCGTTCATGCTGCCTTCCCCCGTGTCCGCGGACGGCGCCCCCGCGCCGTCTCCTCTTCCATACTGCTGCTTCTCCGGGCTCCGGGCCCGGAGGGCAGGAGGTCCATCATTCCTCCGCGTCGTCGATGATCTCGCCGGTCGCCGTGTTGACGGCGGGTGCGGCGGGCGCCGCCGCGGCGAGCGTCGCGACGATGGTCTCGGCCGTCTTGCGGCCGATGCCCGGCGCCTCGCAGATCTGCTCGACCGTCGCGGCGCGCAGCCGCTTGAGGGAACCGAAGTGCTTCAGCAGTGCCTGCTTGCGGGTGCTGCCCAGGCCGGGCACCGCGTCCAGGGGCCCGGCCTTCATGCTCTTGCCGCGCTTGCTGCGCTGGTAGGAGATCGCGAAACGGTGCGCCTCGTCGCGCACGCGCTGCAGCAGGTACAGCCCCTCGCTGGTGCGCGGCAGGACGACCGGGTCGTCCTCGCCGGGCAGCCAGACCTCCTCCAGGCGCTTGGCCAGGCCGCAGACGGCCACATCGGTGACGCCGAGCTCCTCCAGCGCCCGGTGGGCCGCCATGACCTGCGGCTTGCCGCCGTCGACCACGACCAGCTGCGGCGGGTAGGCGAAGCGCTTGGGCCTGCCCTCGTCCGTCTCGGCCGGGACCTCGCCGTCGCCCTCCTCCGTCCACTCCCCCGTCTTGAGCTTCTCCTGCAGATAGCGGCGGAAGCGCCGGGAGACGACCTCGTGCATGGACCGGACGTCGTCCTGTCCCTCGAAGGTTCTGATCTGGAAGCGGCGGTACTCGCTCTTGCGCGCCAGGCCGTCCTCGAAGACGACCATGGACGCCACCACGTCCTGCCCCTGCAGGTGGGAGATGTCGAAGCACTCGATGCGCAGGGGCGCGGAGTCCAGGGCGAGCGCCTCGGCGATCTCCTCCAGGGCCCGCGAGCGGGTGGTCAGGTCGGAGGCGCGTCTGGTCTTGTGCAGCACCAGCGCCTGCTGGGCGTTGCGCTGGACCGTGGCCATCAGGTCCTTCTTGTCGCCGCGCTGCGGGATGCGCAGGTCGACCCGGGAGCCGCGGCGCCCGCCCAGCCACTGGACGACCGGCTCCAGCGGGTCGGGCAGGGCGGGGACGAGGACCTCCTTGGGCACCGCGTCGCCGCTCTCCTCCCCGTACAGCTGCTGCAGGGCGTGCTCGACGAGGCCGGCGGTGTCGACGGCCTCGACCTTGTCGGTGACCCAGCCGCGCTGGCCGCGCACCCGCCCGCCGCGGACGTGGAAGATCTGCACGGCCGCTTCGAGCTCGTCCTCGGCGACCGCGATCAGGTCGGCGTCGGTGGCGTCGGCCAGGACGACGGCGTTCTTCTCCATGGCGCGCTTGAGCGCCTCTATGTCGTCGCGGAGCCTTGCCGCCCTCTCGTACTCCATGTCCTCGGCGGCATCGTGCATCTGCCGCTCCAAACGGCGGATGTACGCACCGGTACGGCCGGCCATGAAGTCGCAGAACTCCTCGGCCAGTTCGCGGTGCTCCTCGGGGCTGACGCGGCCGACGCACGGAGCGGAGCACTTGCCGATGTAGCCGAGCAGGCAGGGGCGGCCGATCTGGTGGGAGCGCTTGAAGACGCCCGCGGAGCAGGTGCGGACGGGGAAGACCCGCAGCATCAGGTCGACGGTCTCGCGGATGGCCCAGGCATGGGCGTAGGGGCCGAAGTAGCGCACGCCCTTCTTCTTGGGGCCGCGCATGACCTGGACCCGGGGGAACTCCTCGTTCAGCGTGACGGCGAGCGAGGGATAGCTCTTGTCGTCGCGGTACTTCACGTTGAAGCGCGGGTCGTACTCCTTGATCCAGGAGTACTCCAGCTGGAGCGCCTCGACCTCGGTGGAGACCACCGTCCACTCCACGGAGGCCGCCGTGGTGACCATGGTGCGGGTGCGCGGGTGCAGGCCGGCGAGGTCCTGGAAGTACGACGAGAGGCGCTGGCGCAGGCTCTTCGCCTTCCCGACGTAGATCACCCGGCCGTGCTCGTCGCGGAACCGGTAGACCCCGGGCGAGTCGGGGATCTGTCCCGGCTTGGGTCGGTAGCTGCTGGGGTCGGCCATGCCACAACCCTACTTGCGGGCAGTGACAATCCGGGGCCCGGTCGGCCGCGGCGGCGGGGGACGGGTTCCGGCCCCGGCGGCCGGTGCCGCCGGGGCCGGAGGGCGACCGGAGCGGAACGTGGGGGGTGCTCCCGCCCGGCCCGCACGGCCGGGCGGGAGTCCGTCTCCGGTCAGCGGCGCCGCAGTCGCCCGCGGGCCGCCAGCGCGGCGAGTCCCAGGGCCGCGGCAGCGGCCGCCCCGCCGGCCAGTGCGGCCGGCGCCGGGGACCCTTCGTCCTGCTGTGCCGCCGTGGCCGTCCCGGCGGCGGTCGGCGCGGCGGCCTGCCCGCCGCCGGCCAGTCCGCGCCGGTCGTAGGCCGAGCCGGGCAGCTGGTCGCCGTACGCCCGGTGGACGCGGGCGCGGTAGGCGTCGACGGTGGTGCCGCGGGCGCCGATCGCGTGCTCGGCGTCCGTATCGAGCGGCAGGACGCGGTCGCCGCGCTGGACGTACCAGGCGTCGATCTGCGGTTCGCGGAAGACCGTGCCGCCCGCGAGCCGGCGCGCGCCCTCGGCGGCGTAGCGCGTCTCGTCGTCGCCGGTGGCGATGTTGACGACCTTCCAGCTGCCGCTCTTCCAGTCGGCGCCCTTGGCGGCGGTATCCGCCGGGACCGTCCACACCGACGCCTTGCGTCCGTCGGCCGAGACGGCCGTGCTGGCGAGGAACTCCAGCCGGGCGAGGGGCGCGCCGTCCTTGCCCGCCACGAAGTCGGGGGACAGCGTGTAGACGGGCACGGTCGTGCCGTCGATCCGGGGCTGCGCGTCCTGCCGGGCGGCAGCGCCGGGAGCGTGCGGGGCGCCTGCGAAGAAGCGCGTGAGCGTCTCCAGGGTCGCGGGGGCCTCGGCCGCCCGGTGGGCGGCGGTGACCGATTCCGCGGGCGGTACGGGGGCGGCGGCCGGTGCCGGGGCGGCGTGGGCGAGGGGGGCGAGGCCCAGCACCACGGCGGTCAGGGCGCCGGCGGCGGCCGTACGGGCCGCGGTGCGTGCGGTGGGGTGCGGCATGGCCCTCACGCTCCGATCCGGTAGAGCGAGTGGGTCCAGGAGAAGCGTTCGTTCCCGCTGCCGTCGCCGCCGACGTACCAGCTGTGCGAGGCCCAGTTGTAGCGGGTGTTGGACGGCCAGGGGTCGCCCCAGTAGACCAGGCTCCGGTCGTCGTCGTAGCCGTACAGGACGTGCATGTGGCCGCCGCCGGAGGTCCATTGGATGCGCGTTTCCACCGGCCGGCCCGCGTTGACCTCGCCCTGCACGGTGGAGTAGCGCAGCCAGCCGTTCACGTACAGGCCCTTGTTGATGCCCGCCCAGGCCAGGGCGTTCTGCACATTGCCCAGCGTGGCCTGGTTGTTGGGGCAGGTGGTGCCCTGGGAGCGGTTGAAGGCGGCGTTGCAGAACTGGTTCTGGCTGTAGGTGCGGCCGAACCAGGTGGCGATGGTGTTGCCGGAGGCCGCCCAGCACCAGTTGCTCTTCTCCTGGGCCTGCATGGTGATGTCGAGCTTCTTGGCCGCCATCAGATCGGACCGGTCGCCGGTGGCCGCGCTCGCCGTGGTGGGGACGGCGAGCAGGACGGCGGCGACGAGCGCGGCGAGGGAGAACCGTCTGCCGCGGGGGCGGGACTTGCTTGGAGTTGCCGATGCCGAAGCACGGGACATCTTCGCGTTCCTCCCGTGTTGGGGGGTGGGGTGGAGGAGCGCGTCCGGACGCGTGTGAGGAGCATCGGATGTTGTCGGGGACCGGTCAACCAGTTTCAATACGAACCGAGGGCACGGTGTGAACGGTTCGACGGAGAAGTGAACGACCTGCGCCCCACCAAATGGTCCGTACCAATCCGACCAGGGCGGCGGCCCCCACCGATCGTGAATGTTCACATCGCGCCGGGGGCTTCCCAGGGGGACGAAGGAGCACGGCAATGGCACGCAGCACCCCCCGCGCCGACGGGACCGACCTGGAGCGGGCGCTGCGGACGGGCCCCTTCCATCTCGCCCTGCGCACCGCCCTCTCGGCCCGCGGCCTGGCCCTGCACCGGGTGCAGCACCGACTCGCCCAGCGCGGGGTCAAAGTGGGCGTGACCAGCCTGAGCTACTGGCAGCAGGGCCTGCGCCGACCCCGGCGCCCGGAGTCCCTGCGGGCCGTGCGGGTGCTGGAGGAGGTCCTCGACCTGCCCGCCCACGCGCTGACCCGGCTGCTCACCGAGCCCGCCGCCGGCGGGCCGGCAGCCGGCCGGCCCGCCACGCGCTCCTACCGCACGCTGGTGGAGGAGGCCCGGACCGTCGAACGGCTGCTGGCCGACCTGGAGGCCCCGCAGGACGGCGGCCTGCACACCGTCTGCCACCTCGAACGCGTCCGCATCGGGCCGGACCGCGTCCTGCACGGCCGCGACTCGCACCACGTGGTGCGGGCGCACCGCGACGGCGTCGACCGCTACCTCGCCATCCACCACGGCGACCCGGGCTGCGACCCGGCCCGCGTGGTGGTGCGCGCCGAGGAGAACTGCCGGGTGGGCCGGGTGCGCTGGCACGCCGCCTCCGGCGTGCTCGTCGCCGAGCTCCTCTTCGACGCCCGGCTGCGCGCCGGGGACACCTACGTCTTCGGCTACGGCTTCGACGACACGACGGGCGGCACGAGCCGGGAGTACGTCCGCGGCTTCAGCTTCGCCGGCGGGCAGTACGTCCTGCAGGTGCACTTCGACGACGCGGCCCTGCCGGTGCGCTGCCGCCGCTTCCACCAGGCCGGAGCCGGCGCCCCGCGCTGCGGCCAGCAGGAGCTGACGCTGTCGGGACGACACCGCGGCGTACACCTGGTGGAACAGGTGGTGCGCCCGGGAATCGTGGGAATCTCCTGGGACTGGTCGTAGAGCGTGTCCGGCGGATCTTCGTCACGCGCCACCACGGCGCCCCGTCAGGGGCGCGGGGCGGTGTCGATCTGCGGCTGCCACCGCGTGGGCGCGACAAGCCACCACGCGCCCGCAGACAGGGTGCTGTGCTTCGCCCGGGCCTCGGTGGCGCGTCGGCTGCGGGCCGTCGGTGGCTGATCGCGCAGTTCCCCGCGCCCCTGACGGGGCACTGCCTGATCCGCCGGGCACGCCCTGGCGCCTTCGGCGCCTGCGCGCCGTGGGCCTCAGGCCGCGGGGCCCGCCACGAGCCGGCCGCCCTCGGCCTTCACCGGGCACTCGGGCAGGGGCGCGCCGGCCGGGCCGGCGAGCACCTTGCCGGTGGCGGCGTCGAACGCGCTGCCGTGGCAGGGGCAGCTGATCCGCCCCTTCTCGACCTTGTCGACGACGCAGCCGGCGTGGGTGCACACCGCGCTGAACGCCTTGTACTGCCCCTCGCTGGGCTGCGAGACGACGAGCTTGTGGTCCCGGTACAGCCGGGCACCGCCCACCGGCACCTCTCTGGCCGCGCCCAGCTCGACGGGGGCGGTGGGCAGGGCGGCGTCCCGGCCGTTCGCCGGCCCGCAGGCGGCGGCACAGAACCCGGCGGCACCGGCGAGGGCCGCTCCGCGCAGCACGGTACGGCGAGCGGGCGAGGTCATGGGGACTCCAACGGGAAGGCGCGGTGGAACGCAGTGACAATAACGGACGCCCGTTTCCGTCCCGGAGGCGCGGCCGTCCCGGAGGCGCGGCCCCCGGGACGGAGAACACCGGCTACCGCCGCGCAGCGGCCCGCTTCGCGGGCTTCCGCCGCGGCGCCGGCGCGTCGCTGACGCGGTCGCCGAGCATGTCGCGCAGGAACTTGCCCGTGTGGCTGGCCGGCACCGCCGCGACCTCCTCCGGCGTGCCCTCGGCCACGACGAGGCCACCGCCGGAGCCGCCCTCGGGCCCCATGTCGACGACCCAGTCGGCGGTCTTGATCACGTCGAGGTTGTGCTCGATGACGATGACCGTGTTGCCCTTGTCGACCAGCCCGGACAGCACGGAGATCAGCTTGCTGATGTCCTCGAAGTGCAGGCCGGTGGTCGGCTCGTCCAGGACGTACACCGTCCGCCCGGTCGAGCGCTTCTGCAGCTCGCTGGCGAGCTTGACGCGCTGGGCCTCGCCGCCGGAGAGCGTCGGCGCGGACTGGCCGAGCCGGACGTAGCCGAGGCCGACCTCGTTGAGCGTGCGCAGGTGTCGGGCGATGGTGGGCACCGCCTCGAAGAACTCCAGCGCCTCGTCGATGGGCATGTCCAGCACCTCGGCGATGGACTTGCCCTTGTAGTGCACTTCCAGCGTCTCGCGGTTGTAGCGCGCACCGTGGCAGACCTCGCACGGGACGTAGACGTCCGGCAGGAAGTTCATCTCGATCTTGATGGTGCCGTCGCCCGCGCAGTTCTCGCAGCGGCCGCCCTTGACGTTGAAGGAGAAGCGCCCGGGCAGGTAGCCGCGGACCTTGGCCTCCATCGTCTCCGCGAACAGCTTGCGGATGTGGTCGAAGACGCCGGTGTACGTGGCCGGGTTGGAGCGCGGCGTACGGCCGATGGGCGACTGGTCGACGTGGACGACCTTGTCGACCAGGTCGTCGCCCTCCACCCGCGTGTGCCGGCCGGGCACCGCGCGGGCGGCGTTCAGCTCGCGCGCCAGGTGGGTGTAGAGGATGTCGTTGACCAGCGTCGACTTGCCCGAGCCCGACACGCCGGTGACGGCGGTGAGCACGCCGAGCGGGAAGGAGACGTCGATGTCGCGCAGGTTGTTCTCCCTGGCGCCGCGCACGGTCAGCTTCCGCTGGGGGTCGACGGGGCGGCGCACGTCCGGCAGCGGGATGGACCGCTTGCCGGACAGGTACTGCCCGGTCATGGACGCCTCGGTCTTCAGCAGCTCCTTCAGTGGGCCGCTGTGCACGACCTTGCCGCCGTGCTCGCCGGCGCCGGGGCCGATGTCCACGACCCAGTCGGCGACCTTGATGGTGTCCTCGTCGTGCTCGACGACGATGAGGGTGTTGCCCATGTCGCGCAGCCGCACCAGGGTCTCGATCAGGCGGTGGTTGTCGCGCTGGTGCAGACCGATGGAGGGCTCGTCCAGCACGTACAGCACGCCGACCAGGCCGGAGCCGATCTGGGTGGCGAGGCGGATGCGCTGGGCCTCGCCGCCGGAGAGGGTGCCGGCGGCGCGGTTGAGCGAGAGGTAGTCCAGGCCGACGTCGACGAGGAAGCGCAGGCGCTCGTTGACCTCCTTGAGCACCCGCTCGGCGATCTTCTTCTCGCGGCCGGTGAGCTTCATGCCGGAGAGGAAGTCGGCGCACTCGCTGATCGACATCGCGGAGACCTCCGCGATGGAGCGGCCCTGCACGGTGACGGCGAGGACGATCGGCTTGAGGCGGGTGCCCTCGCAGGTGGGGCAGGGCACCTCGCGCATGTAGCCCTCGAAGCGCTCGCGGCTGGAGTCGGACTCCGCCTCGGAGTGGCGCCGCTTGACGAAGGGCACCGCGCCCTCGAAGGCCGTGGTGTAGGCCCGCTCGCGCCCGTAGCGGTTGCGGTAGCGCACCTCGATCTGGGTGCGGTGGCCGTTGAGCAGGGCCTTCTTGGCCCGCTGCGGCAGCCCCGACCAGGGGATGTCGGTGCGGAAGCCCAGGGCGTCGGCGAGGGCGCCGACCAGGCGGGTGAAGTAGTCCTTGGTGTGGCCGTGCGACCAGGGGCTGATGGCGCCCTCGTCCAGGGACTTGTCCGGGTCGGGGACGACGAGCTCGGGGTCGACCTCCATGCGGCTGCCGATGCCGGTGCAGTCGGGGCAGGCGCCGAAGGGCGAGTTGAAGGAGAAGGACCGCGGCTCCAGCTCCTCGAACGACAGGTCGTCGTACGGGCAGTACAGGTGCTCCGAGAACATCCGCTCGCGCTCGGGGTCGTCCTCGGGCAGGTCGACGAAGTCGAGGACGACCATGCCGCCGGACAGGCCGAGCGCGGTCTCGACCGAGTCGGTCAGCCGGCGCTTGGCGCTGTCCTTGACGGTCAGGCGGTCGACGACCACCTCGATGGTGTGCTTCTCCTGCTTCTTGAGCTTGGGCGGGTCGGTGAGCTGGACGGTCTGCCCGTCCACGCGCGCCCGGCTGTAGCCCTTGGTCTGCAGGTCGGCGAAGAGGTCGACGAACTCGCCCTTGCGCTCGCGCACCAGCGGCGAGAGCACCTGGAAGCGGCTGCCCTCGGGCAGCTCCAGCACCTTGTCGACGATGGCCTGCGGCGACTGCCGGGAGATCGGGCGGGCGCACTCGGGACAGTGCGGCTTGCCGATCCGGGCGAAGAGCAGGCGGAGGTAGTCGTAGACCTCGGTGATCGTGCCGACCGTGGAGCGCGGGTTGCGCGAGGTCGACTTCTGGTCGATCGACACGGCCGGGGACAGGCCCTCGATGAAGTCCACATCGGGCTTGTCCATCTGCCCGAGGAACTGCCGTGCGTAGGAGGAGAGCGACTCGACGTAGCGACGCTGCCCCTCGGCGAAGATCGTGTCGAACGCGAGGGAGGACTTGCCCGATCCCGAGAGCCCCGTGAAGACGATCAGGGAGTCGCGCGGGAGGTCGAGCGAGACGTTCTTGAGGTTGTGCTCGCGAGCGCCACGGACGATGAGACGGTCAGCCACGCCGGTCGGCACCTTTCTTGAGAGTCGGCTCTGAAGAGCTGCAGGGGGTGGGCCGCACCCCCGATGCCACGCCCCCGATCCAGAGTACGGGGGGCCTGTGACAACGAGGGGGCCGCGCGGATGTCGTAAAGCGATGCCACCCACGAGCGTATAGCACGCACATTCGATTTACGGGCACAAGCCGATCCCTTCACCCGAAGGAGTGGCGGGGGCTAGGGTCGGGCCATGATTGATCATGTGCAGGACCTCGCTTCCCTGCGCGAGGCGACCGAGCGACTGACATCCGCACTCGACGGCCTGGACGATCACGACGGCTCCGTCGTCACCGCGCCGTCCCGGCTGCCCGGCTGGAGCCGCGGGCACGTCCTGGCCCACCTGGCCCGCAACGCCGACGCCCTGGTCAACGTGCTCGAAGGCCGTCCGATGTACGCCAGCGCCGAGGCCCGCGACGCCGACATCGAGCGCGGCGCCCCGCGCCCGCTCGCGGAGCAGCTGACCGACCTGCGCGAGAGCGCGGAGCGCTTCTTCACGGCCGCCGCCGCACCGGCGGACTGGACGCGCACCGTCGAGCTGCGGGGCGGCGTCACCGACGTGGCCGCCCGCGTCCCCTTCCGCCGCCTGGTCGAGGTGGAACTGCACCACGTCGACCTCGGCATCGGCTACGAGCTGGAGGACCTGCCCGCCGGCTTCGTCGCGGACGAGATCGACTTCCTTGCCCGGCGGTTCGCCGGCAACCCCGACGTCCCCGCGCTGCGGCTGGAGGCGACCGGCGGCGGCCGGTGGAGCAGCGGCCGCACCGAGGGCGACCCCCTGACGGTCACCGGCTCCGCCGCCGACCTGCTGGGCTGGCTGGCGGGCCGGCGCGACGGCGCGGGGCTCGAAGCCGGTGGCGTCAAGCTGCCCGTACTTCCTTCGCTATAGGGTGACTTCCATGACGTACACCGGAGTGGTAGAGGTCGGCGGACCTGCGGACGTGCACGAGTTGACCGATCTGATGATCTCCAAGGTCGCGGTCGGCCCGATGAACAACAACGCCTATCTGCTGCGGTGCCGCGCGACGGACGAGCAGCTGCTCATCGACGCCGCCGCCGAGCCGAAGACGCTCCTCACCCTGATCGGTGACAGTGGCATCGCCTCGGTGGTCACCACCCACCGGCACCAGGACCACTGGGGCGCCCTGCAGGAGGTCGTGGAGGCCACCGGCGCCCGTACGTACGCCGGCCGGTACGACGCCGAGGGCATCCCGGTCGCGACCGACGTGCCCGTCGAGGACGGGGACGTCATCCGGGTCGGCCGCGTGGAACTGACGGCCCGCCACCTGGTCGGCCACACGCCGGGCAGCATCGCGCTGGTGTACGACGACCCGCACGGCCACCCGCACGTCTTCACCGGCGACTGCCTCTTCCCGGGCGGCGTCGGCAACACCCACGACGACCCGCAGGCCTTCGCCAGCCTGATCGGCGATGTGGAGACCAAGATCTTCGGGCAGCTGCCGGACGAGACCTGGGTCTACCCCGGCCACGGCAACGACACCACGCTGGGCGCCGAGCGCCCGCACCTCGCGGAGTGGCGCGAGCGCGGCTGGTAGCAGCCCGGCACAGGGGAGCGCGTCGTCCGCACGCCAGGCGGACGACGCGATTCCGGCGCGCCCCCGGCAGCGCTCCCCCGCGCCCCGTTTCCCCGGCGGCCCGGGGAAGTTGGGCAGTACATGAACCGGGACCGCTCCCCGGCCATGCTCCGCCTCGCGGCGGCGTCCATGGCCGGCACCGCCATTGAGTTCTACGACTTCTTCACCTACGGAACCGCCGCCGCCCTCGTCCTGGGCCGGCTGTTCTTCCCCACCGCCTCCCCCCTCATGGGCACCCTCGCCGCCTTCGGCACCTTCGGCATCGGCTTCGTCGCCCGCCCCCTGGGCTCGATGCTCTTCGGGCACATCGGCGACCGGCTCGGCCGCCGTCCGGTCCTGATCTCCTCGCTGCTGCTGACCGGCGCCGCCACCGTCGCCGTCGGCCTGCTGCCGACCTACCGCGACATCGGTCCCGCCGCCCCGCTGCTGCTGGTGGCCTTGCGCTTCCTGCAGGGCCTGGGGCTCGGCGGGGAGTGGGGCGGCGCGATGCTCATCACCGCCGAACACGCCCCCGCGCACCGGCGCGCGCTGTGGTCCAGCTTTCCCCAGACCGGCCCGACCGTCGGCTTCCTGCTCGCCAACGGCATCGCCCTGACCCTGTCGGTCACCCTCGACCAGGCGCAGTTCCTCGGCTGGGGCTGGCGGGTGCCGTTCTGGGTGGCCGGGCTGCTGGCGGTGGCCGGGCTGCTGCTGCGCAGCCGGCTGGAGGAGACCCCCGACTTCCGGGCGCTGGCCGCCCGCGAGGCCCGGGCGTCCCTGCCGCTGGCCGAGGTGGTGCGCGACCACTGGCGGCTGGTGCTGCTGACGGCCGGTGCGCTCTCCTTCGGCTACGCCGTCTTCTACACCGTCACCACCTGGTCCCTGGCCTACGGCAGCGAGCACCTGGGGGTGGACCGCACCGTCCTGCTCGTCTGCATCATGGTCGCGGTCACCGCCTCGGGCGTGGCCACCCCGCTGGTGGCCCTGGCCGCCGACCGCCTCGGCCGCCGACCGCTGTGCCTGGCCGGCTGCGTGGCCGTGGCGCTGTGGATGTTCCCCCTGGTCGGCCTGCTGCACACCGGCCGGCCGGCGCTGATGCTGCTGGGCTTCGTCGTCGCCATGCTGGCCTTCGTCATCACCTTCGGCGTCGTCGGCGCCTACCTGCCGGAGCTGTACGAGGCCCGGGTGCGCTGCACCGGAGCCGCCGTCGGCTACAACCTGGCCGGCGTGCTGGGCGGGGCGGTCACCCCGCTCGTGGCCACCGCGGCTGCCCGGGGCGACGGCACGCCCTGGGGCGTGGCCGTCTACCTCACCGGCATGGCGCTGCTCAGCCTCGGCTGCTTCCTGCTGCTGCCCGAGACCCGGCCGGTGGTCGCTCGCCGGCCGGCCGCCGACCCCTCGCCGGCGTGAGTCAGCCGCGCGAGCCGGCCGGCACCGCCTCGGCCCGCTCCTCGCGGGCCGAGGCGCGCAGGGAGGTGACGGTGGTGACGACGAGCACCGCGCAGATGACGCCGAGCGAGACGGCGGTGCTGATCTCCGGGACCGCCACACCGCCCTCGTGCAGCGCGTGCAGCACCAGCTTGACGCCGATGAAGCCGAGGATCACCGACAGGCCGTAGGACAGGTGCACCAACTTCTGCAGCAGGCCGCCGATCAGGAAGTACAGCTGCCGCAGGCCCATGAGCGCGAAGGCGTTGGCGGTGAAGACGATGTACGGGTCCTGGGTGAGGCCGAAGATCGCCGGTATGGAGTCCAGGGCGAAGAGCACGTCCGTCGTGCCGATCGCCAGCATCACGATCAGCATCGGCGTCATCAGCCGCTTGCCGTTCTCGACGACGAACAGCCGCGTGCCGTGGTAGCGGTCGGTGGAGGGGAAGCGGCGCTCGACCATCTTCAGGAAGCGGTTCTCCTCGAACTCCTCCTCCTGCTCCCCGGACCTGGCCTCCTGGATCAGCTTCCATGCCGTCCACACGAGGAAGGCGCCGAAGATGTAGAAGATCCACGAGAAGTTGGCGATGACGGCCGCGCCCGCGCCGATGAAGCCGGCCCGCAGCACCAGGGCTATGAGCACGCCGACCATCAGCACCCGCTGCTGGTAGATCGAGGGCACGGCGAACTTCGACATGATCAGCACGAAGACGAAGAGGTTGTCGACGCTCAGCGACTTCTCGGTGATGAAGCCGGCGAAGAACTCGCCGGCCGGCCGCCCGCCCCCGAAGACGAGCAGGCCGAGCCCGAAGAGCCCGGCCAGGACCACCCAGACCACCGTCCAGGTGCCGGCCTCCTTCAAGGAGACCTCGTGCGGCTTGCGGCCTCCGATGAAGAAGTCGGCGGCGACGAGGGCGCACAGACCGAGCACGGTCAGCACCCACAGCGTCAAGGTGACGTCCACTGTTCCTCCGGTGTGTCGTACGGGCGTACGGCAACTCCGAGAACAGTACAGGAAACCCCAAAGAAAAGTAAAGAGAAAACCAAAAGACCAGGTCAGGGCATTAGATGCCGTACGCCCGGCGCGACTGGCCCACCTTCCGCAGCACGTCGCGGACCACGTCGCTGCCCGGCGGCACCACCGGCGGCTCGTAGGTCCAGGCGTGCCCCACCCACGGGTCCGCCAAGTGGTCGTCCGGCACCGGGGTGATCCGCAGCAGGGACCGCCACAGCGGATCGAGCACCGGCCCGTACGCCCGCGCGTCGTCCCGGTCGGCGACCAGCACCACGTGCACGCCCACCGACGGGCCCTCGTCCACCAGGTACCGCAGCTGGGTGACGGCCCGGTCGTCGAAACCGTGCGGGAAGTCGTTGACCAGCAGCACCTGCTCCCCGGTGTCGACGTCCTCGGGCAACGAATCCAGCGCGCGGTTGCGCACGGCCATCTGCACCAGGTCGACGCGGCGCGTCAGCCGCTCCAGCGTCTCGCTCACCCCGCGCGCCCCGGTCACCGGCGCCTCGCGCAGCGCCCCCGACTCCAGCAGCGGGGCCAGCGCCGTGCCGCCCGCGCCCGCCGGGTCGATGACGTGCAGCGTGTAGTCGCCGACGGGGTGGACGGCCAGCAGCCGCACGGCGAGGTTCACCGCGCAGCTCATGGCGGACGTACGCAGCTCCGCCGGGTCCCACAGGCCCGCCCCGGGGCCCCCGGTCGGCCGGCCGGCATCCACCCACAGGCCGCGCTCCAGCGGCAGCCGCACCAGCAGCGGAATGCGCAGGTCCGTGCGCTCGGGCAGGTGGACGTCCCCCAGCCGCAGCGCCAGCGGCCGCTCCAGCGGCACCTGGTAGCCCTGCCAGACGGGGTGGTCCCAGCGGGCGCACGAGGGCGGCAGCGCGTGCTCGACGACCTCGGCCTCCTCTGCGAGCTGGGCCAGGTCCCGGTCCAGGACGGCCCGTGCCTGCTCGACCAGCTGCCGGTGGCGGTCGCGGGCCTCCTGCCGTGCCGCGTCGGCGGCCGGCCCGACCCGGGTGGCCGGGTCCGTCAGCACCTGGTCCAGCTCGCGGTCCAGGCGCGACTCGGCGAAGTCGACCGCGCTGCGGTAGGCCGCGACGGCCCGGGCCAGGTCCTCGAACATGCCCCGGACCTGGTTGTAGAGCCGCTCGTCCATCGACCACCCGGTGGCGTCCCCGGCGACCGGACCGCTGCGCTCGGCACGGCCGCCCTCGGGCACCGTCCCGGGCGGCAGTGCGGCTGCGGCCTCCGTCGGGGCGGACGGCGTCCCTGCGGCGGCCGCGGGCGCATGGCCGGCTTCGTGCCCGGCGGGCGTGCGGTGCCGGCCCGGGTGCCGGTAGCTGACAGGGCCCGCGGACGCGCCCCGGGTGCCCTCGGCCGCCGCCTCGCGGCCGGTCGGAACGGCGGCAGCCGTCCCGTCGCCAGCCGTGCCGAGGCCGGCCGCCTCCCGGCCGACGGAACCGTCGACCGCTCCCGCCGAGACCACGGAGCCGGTCCCGGACGCCACGGCGGCCTCGGAGCCGGTCCCGGACGCCACGGCGGCCGCCGTTGCTTCCCCCTCACCCGCCACGGGCGTCACCGGCACCGCCGCCTCTGCGGCCTCCGCGGGCACCGCCAGCGCCCGCTCCGCGGCCTCCGCGGTCCCGGCGGCCTCGACCAGGCCGTGGTCGCGCAGGAGGGCCGCCAGGCCCTCCGCGTAGCCCTGGCCCACCGCGCGCACCTTCCAGGCGCCCTGTCTGCGGTAGAGCTCCACGGCGACGACGGCCGTCTCCGCATCCAGACCGGTGACCGTGTATCCGGCGATCTCCTCGCCGGCGTCCGTGGCGACGGCGACGTACGGCGCGGCCAGTGCGCCGAAGCGCGCGGGCCCGGCCGCCTGCGGGACGACGGCGAGCACCACGGCCAGCCGGTGCGCGGTCTCGGGGACGGCGTCCAGGTCGACCGTCAGCACATGCTCGGCCGCGGCCCGGCCGGGCACCTCGGCGCCGGGCAGGCGGGGCGACCCCGGGTGGGCGACCCACTCGGGTCCGGGCACCGTGCCGTCCTCGCCGGTGAGGGCCGCCGCGGCCATCACCGGGTGACCCGCCGAGATCCGCACCTGCAGTCGGCTCCCGGTCAGCGGGTGGTTCTGGCCCCGCACCAGCTCGGCCGTCATCGCCGCTCGTCCCCCTTGCGCGCCCGGCGCGCCTCGTCGTGCTTGCTTTCGTGCCCATGCCCGCGCCTGCGCCCGTGCATGATCGCGCCCATTGTGCGACGGGCCCGGCGGATGGCGCTCCGCCGGGCCCGTGTGCGTCTCGCCGTGCCGGCCCCGCGGGGCCGGCCGGGGTGTCACAGGACGGCCTGGATCTCCGCGAGCAGGTCCTGGAAGGTGCGGCCGTTGGCCGGGGTGCCGATGGCGGTCATCTGCCAGCCGTTGCCGACGCGGTGGACCTTGGCCATGATCTGCGCCGTGTACGGGCCGCCGCCGTCGAGGGTGTAGCGGGCCAGCTCCTGGCCGGTGGTCTCGTCGACCAGCCGGCAGAAGGCGTTGCGGACCTCGGAGAAGGTCTGGCCGGTGAAGGAGTTCACCGTGAAGACGATCTGGTTGACGTGCACGGGGACGCGCTGCAGGTCGACGAGGATGGACTCGTCGTCGCCGCCCTGGCCCGCGCCGCCGACGAGGTTGTCGCCGGTGTGGCGCACCGAGCCGTCCTTGCTGACCAGCTGCTGGAAGAAGGCCACGTCGACCGGCTGCTTGTCGGCGAAGAGCACCGCCGAGGCGTCGAGGTCGATCTCCTTCGTCCGCGTACCGAACAGGCCACGGCGGGGGGCCGCCTGCCAGCCCAGCCCCATCCGCACCGCGGTCAGGGTGCCCCCGTCGGCCTTCTGCAGGCTGATGCCCTGGCCCTTGGACAAGTTGACCGTCACGCGCAGTCCCTCTCTCGTTCGTTCTTTCCCCCGTGACCGCACGTCCGCGCGGTCCTCGTGAACGACCCTACGCACAACCGGGGAGTGCTCCGACACCCCCCGGTGGGTTTGTGGCGGTCTTGAAACACGCGCCGTGACGCGGGCGGGCCGCTCAGGCGATCCCGGCCTCCCGCATCTGCCGCAGCTCCTTCTTCAACTCGCTCACCTCGTCGCGCAGTCGTGCCGCGACCTCGAACTGCAGCTCCGCCGCCGCGGCCCGCATGCGGTCGGTCAGCTCCTCGATGGTCTGCGCGAGTTCGGCGGCCGGCCGGTCGGTGAGCACCTCCGCCTTGTCCTTGGCACCGGCCTTCGCGGCGGCCTTGGTCCTGCCCTTGGCGGGGGTCGGGGCCTTGCCCTTGCCCTTGCCCGCGGGCGCCTGGCGGTAGCCGGTGTTCAGCAGCTCCTCGGTATCGAGCTCCTCGCGCGCGAGGGTCGCCACGATGTCACCGATCTTCTTGCGCAGCGGCTGCGGGTCGATGCCGTTGGCCTTGTTGTAGGCGACCTGCTTCTCGCGGCGGCGGTTGGTCTCGTCGATGGCCTTCTCCATCGCCGGCGTGACCTTGTCCGCGTACATGTGCACCTGGCCCGAGACGTTGCGCGCCGCGCGGCCGATGGTCTGGATCAGGGAGGTGCCCGAGCGCAGGAAGCCCTCCTTGTCGGCGTCCAGGATGGCCACCAGCGACACCTCGGGCAGGTCGAGGCCCTCGCGCAGCAGGTTGATGCCGACGAGCACGTCGAACTCGCCGGCGCGCAGCTCGCGCAGCAGCTCGACCCGGCGCAGCGTGTCGACGTCGCTGTGCAGGTAGCGCACGGCGATGCCCAGCTCCAGGAAGTAGTCGGTGAGGTCCTCGGCCATCTTCTTGGTCAAGGTGGTCACCAGCACGCGCTCGTCGCGCTCGGTGCGCTTGCGGATCTCGTGCACCAGGTCGTCGATCTGGCCCTCGGTGGGCTTGACCACGACCTCCGGGTCGACCAGGCCGGTGGGGCGGATGATCTGCTCCACGAACCCGTCGCCGCGCGAGAGCTCGTACGGCCCGGGGGTGGCCGACAGGTAGACGGTCTGCCCGATGCGCTCGGTGAACTCCTCCCACTTCAGCGGGCGGTTGTCCATCGCCGACGGCAGCCGGAAGCCGTGCTCGACGAGCGTGCGCTTGCGGGAGGCGTCGCCCTCGTACATGGCGCCGATCTGCGGCACGGTGACGTGCGACTCGTCGATGACGAGGAGGAAGTCCTCGGGGAAGTAGTCGAGGAGGGTGTTCGGCGGGGAACCCGGCTCCCGGTCGTCCATGTGCAGCGAGTAGTTCTCGATGCCGGAGCAGGAGCCGACCTGGCGCATCATCTCGATGTCGTAGGTGGTGCGCATGCGCAGCCGCTGGGCCTCCAGCAGCTTGCCCTGCTTCTCCAGCTGGGCCAGGCGTGCCTCCAGCTCCGCCTCGATGCCGGAGATCGCCTTCTCCATGCGCTCCGGGCCCGCGATGTAGTGACTGGCGGGGAAGACGTACAGCTCCTGGTCGTCGGAGATGACCTCGCCGGTGAGCGGGTGCAGGGTCGACAGGGCCTCGATCTCGTCGCCGAACATCTCGATGCGCACGGCGAGCTCCTCGTAGACCGGGAAGATCTCGATGGTGTCGCCGCGCACCCGGAAGGTGCCACGGGTGAAGGCGAGGTCGTTGCGCGTGTACTGGATCTCCACGAACCGCCGCAGCAGCTGGTCGCGGTCGATCTCCTGGCCGACCTTGAGCGGCACCATGCGGTCGACGTACTCCTGGGGCGTGCCCAGACCGTAGATGCAGGACACCGACGCCACCACGACGACGTCGCGCCGGGTGAGCAGGGAGTTCGTCGCGGAGTGCCGCAGCCGCTCGACCTCCTCGTTGATCGAGGAGTCCTTCTCGATGTAGGTGTCCGACTGCGGGACGTACGCCTCGGGCTGGTAGTAGTCGTAGTACGAGACGAAGTACTCGACGGCGTTGTTGGGCAGCAGCTCGCGGAACTCGTTGGCGAGCTGGGCCGCGAGCGTCTTGTTCGGTGCCATCACGAGCGTCGGCCGCTGCAACTTCTCGATCATCCACGCCGTGGTCGCCGACTTGCCGGTGCCGGTCGCGCCGAGCAGGACGACGTCCTTCTCGCCGGCGCGGATGCGCCGCTCCAGCTCCGCGATGGCCGCCGGCTGGTCACCGCTGGGACGGTAGGGGCTGACGACCTCGAAAGGCGCCACCTTGCGTTCGATCTGGGATACGGGCCGCATGAGACCACCGTACGGCCCACCACTGACAACGTGCTCGTCTCCCTCGCGCGGCCCGCCCCGCCGCGGCCGTTCCCCGGCGAACACAGGGCGAAGAGACGGCAAAGGGTCACCGTTCCGGGGTGCCGGGACGGTCGCGATCACGTAGGTGTTGCGTGTACGACTTTCCGTGCACCCCGTACGACGTTGCGTACACGCCCCCGGGAGCGTCACCGCCGCGCCCGGCCCGGACGCCGCAAGGAGCCCGCATGCGCATCCGTCCCCTCGCCGCCGTGGCCGGCACGCTCGTCGGCCTGTCCCTCGCCGCGCTCGCCCCCGCCGCCACCTCCGCGGCCCCGGCCCCGGGCGCCCCCGGGCGCGCCCCGCTCCCCGTCGCCATCGGCCACCGCGGGGTGCCCTCCGAGGCGCCCGAGAACACCCTGGCCTCCATCGACAGAGCCGCCGAACTGGGCACCGAGTGGGTGGAGAACGACGTCCAGCGCACCAAGGACGGCGCCCTGATCGTCCTGCACGACACCACCCTGGCCCGGACCACCGACGTCGAACAGCGCTACCCGGGTCGCGCCCCGTGGAAGGTCGCCGACTTCAC
Organism: Streptomyces sp. PKA51; assembly: GCF_057552455.1. NCBI lineage: Bacteria > Bacillati > Actinomycetota > Actinomycetes > Kitasatosporales > Streptomycetaceae > Streptomyces > Streptomyces sp. PKA51. The sequence goes on along the minus strand of NZ_BAAJPZ010000012.1, from coordinate 92,229 downwards.
GCTCGCCGAGATCGGCACGCTGGACGCCGGCAGCTGGTACGACCGCCGCTTCGCCGGCGAACGGGTGCCCACCCTCGCCGCCTACCTGCGGCAGGTCGATCACAACCGGCAGAAGCTGCTGCTGGAGGTCAAGGCCCCCGAGCTCTACCCGGGCATCGAACGGCAGCTGACGGCCGAGCTGGACCGGGCGGGCTGGCTGGACGGCGACCACGTCGCCGACCGGCTCGTCGTCCAGAGCTTCAATGCGGCGTCCCTGAAGACGCTGCACGCGCTGCGACCCGACATCAAGAAGGGCTTCCTCGGCGCCCCCCAGCCCACCGAGCTGCGCTCCTACGCCGCCTTCGCCGACCAGATCAACCCCGACCACGCCAAGGTCACCGCGCAGTGGGTGCGTGCCGTGCACGCCGTGAAGGGCCCCCACGGGCGCCCGCTGGAGGTCTGCGCCTGGACCGTGGACGACGGCGACGACGCCGTCGCCCTGGCGCGCCTGGGGGTGGACGGCATCATCAGCAACACCGCCCACACGATCGCCGACGCCCTCGCCGACGAGGCGGACGACCCCTCGTTCCTGCCGGACCCGGCCGCCTGAGCCGACGCCCCCCGGCCCTGCAGCAGGATCCCGGAGCCGGGATCCTGGGAGTACGGGAGGTGATGCGCATGCGCAGCGGAAACGAACCCGTCACGGCGCGCAGCCCGCTGCGGCTGCGCCTGGGGCTGGCCGTCTTCGGGCTGGTGTGCACGGCGGCCGGTACCGCCGCCTTCGTCCTGGCCGGACGGGTGGGCTGGGCAGTGGCCTGCGCGGTGGTGGCCGCGGTCAGCGTGGTGGACATCTGCGTGATCGTGCGGCACATGCGGCAGGGGCCGCACTACCAGCCGGGTCCGGACGTGCCGCCCTACGAGCCGCCGCCCGGTTCCGGCGGGAACCGTCCCTAGGTCGCGCCGGTCCTGCAGTGCCCCGTAAGGGGAGCGGGGCTGCGCCGATCTGCGGCTGCCGCCGCGCGGGCGCGAAAGGCCACGACGCACCTGCAGTCGCCCCCGGGGGTGGCGTGTCGGCTGCGGGCCGTCGCGGGCCGATCGCGCAGTTCCCCGCGCCCCTGACGGGGCACTGCACCAGTCCACGGCGCCCCATAGGGGCGCGGGGAACTGCGCGACAAGGCACCACGCGCCTGCAGACGGGCTGCCGTGCCGCGCCCACTCGGCGGCAGCCGCAGATCGACAACGCCCCGCGCCCCTACGGGGCGCCGTCCTCGGCCAGGTATCGGCGGGCCTCCTCGGCGCGGTGCTCGCGCTCCTGCTCCGGCAGGCGTTCCCAGGCGGCCCGCGCCTGGGCGAACCGCTCCAGCAGGGCATCGGCGTACGCGCCGACCTGCAGGGCCTCGCGCAGGCCGGTGCGGCCGGCGAGCACCTCGCGGGCCATCTCCTGCAGGACGTCACCGGCACTGCCCGTCGCGAGCTGCCGGAGGGCGTCGTGGACCACGCGGGCGCGTGCCCTGTCGCGCCCGGGGGTGATGAACTCCTCCGGGCGGACTTCCGCTTCGGCCATGGTTGCCCCTGCTCTCTCGTGCGCCGTCAGACCGCCGGGTGGTCGTATCCCGTGCGCGGCAGCGGGAAGGTGCCCAGCCGAGCCGCGATCTCCCCGCCCGCTCTGCCGATGACCGCGCAGCTGGTGTTCATGACCACTTGTGCGGCGTTGACCAGTGCGGTGATGCGCTCCCACTCCTTCAGCGCGACCCGGGCCTCGGCGGCCCCGAGGGCGTACCCCATCGCGGCGCCCCAGCCGGTCCATCCCGAGGCCGTGCCCACGGCTGCCGCGAGGGCGCCGGTGATCAGCGCGTCCATCAGCAGGGACAGGCCCTCGCCGACGGCCTGGCCGGTGGCGCAGACCGAGCGGGAGATGACGAGGTACTCCTCGCCCACGGCGTGCAGTTCGTCGCGGATCTCTTCGAGATGGGTGCGCAGGACGGTGAAGTAGGTGCGCGCGGCGTCGGCCGCATTGCCCTCCCATACGCTCTCGCTCGCCGCGGTGCCGGAGCCGATGTTGCGGGCGAGGGCGTCGGTGGCCCGGGCGAGGTTGTGCCAGGTCTCGGCGCAGCGGGCGAAGCTCTCCCAGTCCCCGGCCAGGTGCGCCTCCAGCCATGCGACGGGGTCCTCGCCGAGCACGAGTTCGGCGAGTTTGACGAGCCAGCCCGTGGGGCTGAGCACGTCGCCCACGGCGTTGACGGCGTGGAGCGGGTCGACGAACCCGGCGGGCTTGTGCGGCGGGGTCAGCGGGGCCGTGGGGGAGGCGACGTCGTGGAAGCTCATCGGGCCGTCAGCGCCGTGCCGTGGCGTAGGAGGCGTCCATGTCGGCGGCGACGCCCGCGTCGGTCCGGCGGTAGTACGCGGCCGCGGCGTGCAGTTCCCGCGCGGATTCGCGCAGGACGGCGTCCAGCCGCTGCAGCGCACCGTGGACGGCGCCGCGCACGTGCTCATGCCCTCCGGCCGCAACGGACAGCAGTCCGCCCTGGGGGCCGGTCAGGCGGCCGAACCGCGCGAGGTACTGCAGCATCGCGCTGGTGTCCTCCGCACCCCGCTGCACCTGCCCCGCGAACTCCGCCAGCCGCTGGGCCTCCACTCTCAGTCGCACGGACTCCCCCTCGCTCATGGCACCACGCAGGCCAGCAGGAAGCACACCACCGCACCGGCGCCGCCCAGGCGCAGCAGCCAGACGACGGGGGCGGCCAGGACGGTTCCCCGCAGCCGCTCGCGGGCGGCGGTGCGCCGGCCGGAGTCCTTGGGGCTGAATCCGACCGCGGTCACCACGACGCCGTACGTGGCGATCAGCAGCAGGAGGAAGAAGAAGAACAGCCAGCCCCAGCAGGACCGCAGGCTCACGGGCGCGTAGCGGGCGTCGTCGCGGTAGACCTTGACGCGCTCCCCGGGCACGTACGAGCCGTTCAGCGCGGCGTCGAGGCGGGCGGGTCCGCCGTCGAAGGGGTGGAAGACGCCCTCGCAGACGTTCTGCTCGTCGCCGGAGTGCCCGGTGTGCTCGACGTGGCAGTGGCGCACCGTCAGTGTGCCCTGGTGCTCGGCGTATCCGGCGGCCCACCAGGCGTTGGTGAGCGCGCCATCCATGAGGTAGATCCCCAGCAGGACGACGCACACGCCGCCGAGGCGCGCCTTGAGGGTGCGCGCGGGCGGGGGCGCGAAGGGGCCGGCCCCCAGCAGTTCCGGCGTGGCCATGGGCACTCCCCTCGAAGAACCGGCCGGTGGGCCGCTGTTGCCGTGCGAGGGGCGTCACGTTACCGAGGGGGAAGGGGCGCGCACGGACGCCACGACGGCCGCTGGGCCGCCCGTGGCGCTCCCCCGAGGCCGCCGGGATGCTTGTACGACAAGGCCGGGGCGGGGTGCGGCGGGGCCCGGCGGGTCACGGCGAGCACCACCCGATAGGACGAACCGATCAATCCTCGGTGCCGTGCGCGGCCCGCTCCCGCAACTGCTCCCACAGGGCCCGCACCTGGGGTTCGAGCGCGTCGAGGGGGCCGTCGTTGGTCAGGACGACGTCGGCCACGGCCAGCCGCTGTGCGCGGGTGGCCTGGGCGGCCATGCGGGAGCGGGCCTCGTCGGGGGTCATGCCGCGCAGCCGCACCAGGCGCTCCAGCCGGGTCTCGGTGCTCGCGTCGACGACCACCACCAGGTCGTACAGCGGGGCCAGCCCGTTCTCGGCGAGCAGCGGCACGTCGTGGACGACGACGGCGTCCGGCCCGGCGGCGGCCTCGAGTTCGGCGGAGCGGGCCCTGACGAGGGGGTGCACGATCGCGTTCAGGGCGGCGAGCCGGTCGGGGTCGGCGAAGACGACGGCGCCGAGCCGGGGCCGGTCGAGGGCGCCCTGGGGGGTCAGGACGCCGGGGCCGAACTCGGCGACGACGGCCGCCAGTCCGGGCGTCCCCGGCTCCACCACCTCCCGGGCGATCCTGTCGGAGTCGACGATCACCGCTCCGTACGCGGCGAGGAGCCGCGAGACCTCGCTCTTGCCGGCACCGATTCCGCCCGTCAGGCCCACTCTCAGCATGGGCCCACGCTATCGGGCGGGCGGTCAGTGGCCGCCCTCGCCCTCCCTGTCGGCCAGGAAGCGCTCGAACTCGGCGCCGAGCTCCTCGGCGGAGGGCAGCTCGGCGGGTTCGGCGACGAGGTTGCCGCGGGACTCGGCGCCGGCCACGGCGTCGTACTGGTGCTCGAGGCCGCGCACCAGGGAGACCAGCTCCTCGTCGCCCCGGGCGAGCTGGTGCTCGATCTCCTCCTGCGTGCGGTGGGCCGCGCTGCGCAGGGCGTGCGCGGTGCCGGGCAGGACGAGCCCGGTGGCGGCCGTGACGGCCTCCAGCACGGTCAGCGCCGCGTCGGGGTAGGCGGAGCGGGCGACGTAGTGCGGCACGTGGGCGGCGACCCCGAGGACGTCGTGGCCGGCCTGGGCGAGCCGGTACTCCACGAGTGCCTCCGCGCTGCCGGGCACCTGGGCCTCGTCGAAGTAGCTGCGGTGGCCGGGCGTCAGGTCGGTGCGGTTGCCGTGCGGCGTGATGCCGACGGGGCGGGTGTGGGGGACGCCCATGGGGATGCCGTGGAAGTTGACGGCCAGGCGCACCCGGAGCCGCTCGACGATCTCGCGGACGGCGGCGGCGAAGCGCTCCCACTCCACGTCCGGCTCGGGCCCGGCGAGCAGCAGGAACGGGGCGCCGGTGGTGTCCTGCACCAGGTGCAGTTCGAGCCGGGGCGTCTCGTACGCGGTCCAGCGGTCGCGCCGGAAGGTCAGCAGCGGGCGCCGGGCGCGGTAGTCGATGAGCCGGTCGTGGTCGAAGCGGGCGACGACCTGGTGCGGCAGGCCGTCGAGGAGGTGCCTGACGATCAGGTCACCGGTCTCCCCCGCGTCGATGTACCCGTCGAAGTGGTAGAGCATGACCAGACCGGCCGAGTCCTGGGCAAGGGCCAGGTCGGCCACGGCGAGCCCCTTGGGCTCCCATTCGTACAAACCCTGCGGATCCAACACAGTGACCGTTCCTCCTCATGTTCCGTACGGGGGAACGCATTTGACGGCCCGGACCATTCCCGGGCGGCCGCACGAGGTGGAGTGACGGACATGAGTAAGGCCCGCTCTCCAAGGAGAGCGGGCCTTACATCAGTCAGCTGCGGTCAGCTGCCTTCGGTGCAGAGCCTCAGCTCTGGCCGCCGGCGAGCTTCTCGCGGAGGGCGGCCAGCGCCTCGTCCGACGCCAGGGCACCGGAGGTGTCGGCCGACTCGGAGGAGTACGAGCCACCGGCCGGAGCGGCCTGGGCAGCGGCCTGGTCGCCGGCGGCGGCAGCCTCGGCGTCCGCCTCGCGGGACTTGATGACCTGCTGCTGGTGCTGCTCGAAGCGGGCCTGCGCCTCGGCGTACTGGCGCTCCCACTCCTCGCGCTGCTTCTCGTAGCCCGGCAGCCAGTCGTTGGCCTCGGGGTCGAAGCCCTCGGGGTAGATGTAGTTGCCCTGGTCGTCGTAGGACGCGGCCATGCCGTACAGGGTCGGGTCGAACTCGACCACGGACGGGTCGGCACCGAAGGACTCGTTGGCCTGCTTCAGCGAGAGGCTGATGCGGCGGCGCTCGAGGTCGATGTCGATGACCTTGACGAAGATCTCGTCGTTGACCTGGACGACCTGCTCCGGGATCTCCACGTGGCGCTCGGCCAGCTCGGAGATGTGGACCAGGCCCTCGATGCCCTCGTCGACGCGGACGAACGCACCGAACGGAACGAGCTTGGTGACCTTACCCGGGACGACCTGACCGATCTGGTGGGTCCGGGCGAACTGCTGCCACGGGTCCTCCTGGGTCGCCTTGAGCGACAGGGAGACGCGCTCGCGGTCCATGTCGACGTCCAGGACCTCGACCGTGACCTCCTGGCCGACCTCGACAACCTCGGACGGGTGGTCGATGTGCTTCCAGGACAGCTCGGAGACGTGGACGAGACCGTCGACGCCACCCAGGTCCACGAAGGCACCGAAGTTGACGATGGAGGAGACGACGCCGGAGCGCACCTGGCCCTTCTGCAGGGTGGTGAGGAAGGTCTGGCGGACCTCGCTCTGGGTCTGCTCCAGCCAGGCGCGGCGGGACAGGACCACGTTGTTGCGGTTCTTGTCCAGCTCGATGATCTTGGCCTCGAGCTCCTTGCCCACGTAGGGCTGGAGGTCGCGGACACGACGCATCTCGACCAGGGAGGCCGGCAGGAAGCCACGGAGGCCGATGTCGAGGATGAGACCACCCTTGACGACCTCGATGACGGTACCGGTGACGATGCCGTCCTCTTCCTTGATCTTCTCGATGGTGCCCCAGGCACGCTCGTACTGGGCGCGCTTCTTCGAGAGGATCAGGCGGCCTTCCTTGTCCTCCTTCTGGAGAACCAGGGCCTCGATCTCGTCGCCGACCTTGACGACCTCGTTCGGGTCGACGTCGTGCTTGATCGAGAGCTCGCGGGAGGGGATGACACCCTCGGTCTTGTAACCGATGTCGAGCAGGACCTCGTCCCGGTCGACCTTCACGATGACGCCGTCGACGATGTCGCCGTCGTTGAAGTACTTGATCGTCTCGTCGATCGCGGCGAGGAAGGCTTCCTCGTTACCGATGTCGTTGACCGCAACCTGCGGAGTGGTGGCGGTGGTCTCGGTGCTGCTCGTCATGTGGGAAAGGGCTCCGGTACGGACATTGAAGTCGTAGGTACTGCTACGCCGTGAGCCCGTATCGCACTGCCGAAGCCGGACAGCTTTGGAGGCGCACTCTCCGCAAAGAGCCCGAAGACCACCGGGAGCGCCTCGGAAACCGAGGGGACATACAACAGATGCGAGCGCGACCTGCTCTGTCTGAGGCGCGCAGGCCCGCAGCGCAACTTGTAGCATACGGGGGCAGCCGGACACGGTCAATGCGCGAAGGCGCCCACCCGGGATGAAACATCATAAATCCGGCACAACTCGGGTTGTGCGAGGCCACGAGGGCCCCCCGGGACACGGGAACGCACCGCGCGCCGGCTCCCTACCACCCCGTAGCGTCACGTTCGGGCGCGCGCCTGCGAAGATCGGGCCGAGCACGACCATTCAGGGCAGGACCACCGCAGAGCATGCACAGCGACACAGCCGAGGCCGGGGACACGACCACCGACATGATCCAAGAGTACGAGCCCGAGGCGACCCGCCGGGAGACGGGCGACAGCGAGAGCAGCCGGGCCAGCCGTGGCTGGTGGGACCGCAACGCCGACGAGTACCAGAGCGAGCACGGCGGCTTCCTGGGCGACGACCGCTTCGTGTGGGGCCCCGAGGGCCTGGACGAGGCCGAGGCCCGCCTGCTCGGGCCCGCCGGCTCCCTCGCGGGCCGCGACGTGCTGGAGATCGGCGCCGGCGCCGCCCAGTGCTCGCGCTGGCTGGCCGCCGAGGGCGCCCGGCCCGTCGCCCTGGACCTCTCCCACCGCCAGCTCCAGCACGCCCTGCGCATCGGCGCAGACTTCCCGCTCGTCGAGGCCGACGCCGGCGCCCTGCCGTTCGCCGACGCCTCCTTCGACCTGGCCTGCTCCGCCTACGGGGCGGTGCCCTTCGTCGCCGACCCGGCACGGGTCATGCGCGAGGTGCACCGCGTGCTGCGGCCCGGCGGACGCTGGGTCTTCAGCGTCACCCACCCCATCCGCTGGGCCTTCCCCGACGAGCCCGGGCCCGAGGGGCTGTCGGTGTCCGCCTCCTACTTCGATCGCACGCCCTACGTCGAACAGGACGAGGAGGGCCGGGCCGTCTACGTCGAGCACCACCGCACCCTCGGCGACCGGGTCCGCGACGTCGTCACCTCCGGCTTCCGCCTGCTCGACCTCGTCGAGCCGGAGTGGCCCGCCTGGAACCGGCAGGAGTGGGGCGGCTGGTCCCCGCTGCGCGGGCACCTGATCCCCGGCACCGCCGTCTTCGTCTGCGCCCGCGACTGACCCGATGCGCGACGCCCTCCTGGACCTGCCCGTCCGCAGTGCCCTGCCGGACCTCACGCGCGCCCTGGACGAGCACGGCGCGGCCGTGCTGTGCGCGCCGCCCGGCACTGGCAAGACCACCCTCGTCCCCCTGGTGCTCGCCGGCCTGGTGCCGGGCGGCGGAGCGCCGCGGCGCGTCGTCGTCGCCGAGCCCCGCCGCATCGCCGCCCGGGCCGCGGCCCGGCGCTTGGCCTGGCTGCTGGGCGAGCCGGTCGGCGGGCGGATCGGCTTCACCGTCCGCGGCGAGCGGCGGGCCGGGCCCGCCACCGTCGTCGAGGTTGTCACCACCGGTGTGCTCCTGCAGCGCCTGCAGCGCGACCCCGAGCTCGCCGGCGCCGACGTCGTCGTCCTCGACGAATGCCACGAGCGGCACCTGGACGCGGACACCGCCGCCGCCTTCCTGCTGGACGTCCGGGCCGCCCTGCGCCCGGACCTGCGCCTGGTCGCGGCATCGGCCACCACCGATGCCGAGGGCTGGGCCCGGCTGCTGGGCGGCGCGCCGGTCGTCGAGGCCCGGTCGGTCACCCACCCGGTGGACGTCGTCTGGGCGCCGCCGGAGCGGCCGGTGCGCCCGCCGCACGGCCTGCGGGTGGACCCGGTGCTGCTGGAGCACGTCGCCGGCGTGGTGCGCCGCGCCCTGCGCGAGCGCACCGGTGACGTGCTGTGCTTCCTGCCGGGCGTCGGCGAGATCAGCCGCGTGGCCGGCCTGCTGGGCGGCCCGCAGCAGCTGGGCGCGGAGGTCCTCCAGGTCCACGGGCGGGCCCCGGCGGCGGTCCAGGACGCCGTGCTGGCCGGCGGCAGCGGCCTGCGCCGGGTGGTGCTGGCGACCGCGGTCGCCGAGTCGAGCCTGACGGTGCCGGGGGTGCGGGTCGTGGTGGACGCGGGCCTGGCCCGCGAGCCGCGCACGGACCACGCGCGGGGCCTGAGCGCCCTGACGACCGTACGGGCGTCCCGGGCGGCCGGGCGGCAGCGCGCGGGCCGGGCGGGGCGCGAGGCGCCGGGCACGGTCTACCGCTGCTGGGCGGAGGCCGACGAGGCGCGGCTGCCGGCGTTCCCGCCGGCGGAGATCACGGTGGCCGACCTGACGGCGTTCGCGCTGCAGGCGGCGTGCTGGGGCGACCCCGATGCGAGCGGCCTGGCCCTGCTCGACCCGCCACCGACCGGCGCACTGGCCGCCGCGCGCGCCGTGCTGCAGGCCACGGGCGCCGTGGACGAGGTGGGGCGCCCCACCGGACGCGGCCGGCGCATGGCGCGCCTGGGCGTGCACCCCCGCCTGGCGCGCGCTCTCCTGGACGGCGCCCGGGAGGTCGGCGCACGCCGCGCGGCGGAGGTGGTGGCGCTGCTGAGCGAGGAACCGCCCCGCGAGTACGGCGACGACCTCGCCGCGGCCTGGCGCACGGCGCGCCGCGCCACCGACGCCTACGCCGCGCGCTGGCGCGCCGAGGCCGGCCGCCTGGAGAAGGCCCTGGCCACGGTGACCGCCCCCGGCGAGCGGGCGGCCGATGCCCCGGAGCGGGGGCACTCCCCCACCGACGACGTCGCCGCCGGGCTCGTGGCCGCGCTCGCGTACCCCGAGCGGGTGGCGCACGCGCGCGGGGGCGGGTCGTACCTGATGGCCTCCGGCACCCGGGCCGAGCTCGGCGAGGGCTCGCGCCTGCGCAGTGCGCCGTGGCTCGCGGTGGCCGTCGCGGACCGGCCCGTCACGGCCGCCTCCGCCCGGGTGCGGCTCGGCGCCGTGATCGACGAGGAGACGGCCCGTACCGCCGCGGGGGCGCTGTTCGCCGAGGGCGAGGAGGTGCACTGGTCGCCCGAGCGGGGCGACGTGGTGGCACGCCGCGTGACGCGCCTGGGCGCCGTGGAGCTGGCCTCGGCCGCGCTGAGCGCGCCGGACGCGACGCTGGTACGGGCGGCGCTGCTGGAGGGGCTGCGCCGGGAGGGCCCGGGGCTGCTGCGCTGGAGCGCGGAGGGAACGGGGCTGCGGCAGCGGCTGGCGTTCCTGCACCGGGTACTGGGCGAGCCGTGGCCCGACGTGTCGGACGCGGCGCTGCTCGACCGCGCCGAGGAGTGGCTCGGCCCGGAGCTGGACCGGGCCCGCAGGCGCGCGGACCTGGAGCGGGTGGACGCCGGTGCGGCGCTGGAGCGACTGCTGCCGTGGGCGGACGGGCAGGCCGTGCGCCTGGCCGAGCTGGCGCCGGAACGGCTGGAGGTGCCCAGCGGCTCGCGGATCCGGGTCGACTACGGCGGTGAGCAGCCCGTGCTGGCCGTGAAGCTGCAGGAGATGTTCGGGCTGCAGGAGACGCCACGGGTGGCGGACGGGCGGGTGCCGGTGCTCGTGCACCTGCTCTCGCCGGCGGGCCGGCCGGCGGCCGTCACGGCGGATCTGGCGTCGTTCTGGCGGGAGGGCTACCGGTCGGTGCGGGCCGAGCTGCGCGGCCGCTACCCCCGGCATCCGTGGCCGGAGGACCCGGCCGGGGCCACGGCGACGCGCCGCACCAACGCGCGTCGCAGCTAGCCGGCGGATACGGCGCCCTGTAGGGGCGCGGGGAACGGCGCGACAAGCCACGACGCGCCCGCAGACGGAGTGCTGTGCTGCAGGCCGTCGTGGCTGATCGCGCAGTTCCCCGCGCCCCTACGGGCGCTGCACTACGGGAGGTAGCGCTCGACGGCGGCCGCTCCCTTCTCCTCGATCAGGCGCTTGGCCGCCTCGACGCGTTCGGGCGTCACGTCGTGCCCGGAGGCCATGACCAGGTCCTCGGGGTCGAAGGGGCGTTCTCCGCCGGTGTACAGCCGGCTCGGCCGGGACGTCGTGGACGTCTCCTCGGGGGTCTCCTTCACGGCGGGCCTCCTCTGCTCGGCGTCCCCTCGCCGGGGGTCGCCCGTTCGGGTTTCCTTCCATCGTGTGCCCTGGGTGTCGCGTGCGCACGCCGGTTGTGGTGAGGGTCGTGGTGGTCGGCGTGGCGGTTGTCGTGCCGATGGCCGCGGCGCCGGTCGTGTGCCTCCAGCAGGAGCGAGGCGGCCAGCAGGGCGGCGGCCAGGGCGGCGAAGGCCCATGGGAGGTAGGTGGTCAGCAGGAGTACCAGCTGCCGCTGGGAGGCGACCAGGGAGACGGTGTGGTCGAGGTAGTCGGGTCGCATCGTCACGTGCCCGGCGAAGGCGGTGATGGGTTCCCTGCCCGGCTGCCCGGTCCAGCGCAGCTCCTCGCGGTGGACCTCCTCGCCGTTGACGGGCGCGCCGGTGACGGGGTCGACCCAGAACATGCGCCGGGTGGTGTACCAGCGCTCCAGCCCCAGTTGCCGGACGGTGTCGGGGCTGATACCGAGCGGCAGCTTCCGCGGCAGCGGCACCTGGGTCCAGGGGACGGTCTGCTCGAAGAAGTAGACCTCCAGGCCGTGGAAGGTGCGGGTGCCGCGGTAGTGGATGGGTGCGGAGGTGCGGGTCATGAGGTCGAAGTAGCGGTAGTCGCGTTTCTCGACGCCGAAGGGCCACTTGAATTCGATGCCGTCGCGCCGTACGGGGGTGCCGTCGACGTGCTCGCCGCCGGCGTGGACGGGCTGCTGGGTGTGGGGGTCGAAGACGTAGCGCTCGGGAATGCTGGAGACCATGGCGCCGTCGGGGCCGGCGGCGTGGGAGAGGGTGTCCCAGACGACGACGTCGCGGCCGGTGGCGTCCTTGATCCGCCGGGCCTCCTCGGCGTTGCCCTTGAGGGTCTGGGTGATGGTGACGCGGGGGACCTGCCGGGGGCGCAGGGTGCCGTAGTCGACGAGGGTGGCGTCCTTGGCCTCCATGACGATGCTCTGGTAGCGGCCGGTGGGGACCTGGGCGAGCCGGGGGTAGGCGTAGGAGCGCAGCAGGGGTGCGAGGACGGCGAAGAAGACGGCGAGGCCGAGCAGGACCAGGCTCGCGGTGCGGCGCACGGCCGGCCTCCCCGCTCAGGGGTGGGCGGGTGCGAAGGTGAGCAGGGGCTCGGGCGAGGTGCCGCTGTCGGGCGGGCCGACGGCGGTGACGGCGAGGACGAGGGCGAGGGCGGCGGCCGCTCCTGCGGCCGCGGCGGCCAGTGCGCGCATGGGTCGGCCTCCCGGCAGATGCCTGACGGGGCGTCAGGTCGTGGGGGAGGGTAGCAACGCCCGCCGCGGATGAGAACCACACCGCACGACGGCCGCGGCCCCCGTCCTCCCGGCGGGACCGGGAGGACGGGGGCCGCGGCGGGCGTCACCCTGGGGCCTGTCCGGCGGATCGCGCAGCGCCCGGCAAGGGGCCGGGGCAGTGCCCGTCCGCGGCTGCCGCCGCGCCCCTCGCGGGGGGGCCGGGCACGCCCCGACCCCTGCAAGGGACTGCGGACCGCGTCAGTGCGCGGCGGACTCCCAGTCCTTGCCGACGCCCACCGACACATCCAGCGGGGCGCTCAGGGCGACCGCACCAGCCATCTCGCGGCGGACCATCTCCTCGACCTTCTCCCGCTCCCCCGGGGCGATCTCCAGCACGATTTCGTCGTGCACCTGGAGCAGCATCCGGGAGGCGAGCTTCTCTGCCTGAAGGGCCTCGGCCACCCGCAGCATTGCGATCTTGACGATGTCGGCGGCGGTGCCCTGGATCGGCGCGTTCAGCGCCATCCGCTCGGCCATCTCGCGGCGCTGGCGGTTGTCGCTGTTGAGGTCGGGCAGGTAGCGGCGGCGGCCGAGCATGGTCTCGGTGTAGCCGGTGGCCCGGGCCTCCTCGACCACGCGCTGCAGGTAGTCGCGGACCCCGCCGAAGCGCTCGAAGAAGGTGTCCATCAGGCGCCGGGCCTCGTCCGCCGCGATGTTCAGCTGCTGCGAGAGCCCGAACGCCGACAGGCCGTACGCCAGGCCGTAGGACATGGCCTTGATCTTGCGGCGCATCTCCGGGTCGACCTCGCTCTTGGCGACGCCGAAGACCTGCGAGGCCACCGTGGTGTGCAGGTCCTCGCCGGAGGTGAACGCCTCGATCAGGCCCTCGTCCTCCGACAGGTGCGCCATCACGCGCAGCTCGATCTGGCTGTAGTCGGCGGTCATCAGCGACTCGAAGCCCTCGCCGACGACGAAGCCGCGCCGGATGGCCCGGCCCTCGTCGGTGCGCACCGGGATGTTCTGCAGGTTCGGGTCGGTGGAGGAGAGCCGGCCGGTGGCGGCCACCGTCTGGTTGAAGGTGGTGTGGATGCGGCCGTCGGGGGCGATGGCCTTGATCAGGCCCTCGACCGTGGAGCGCAGCTTGGACTGCTCCCGGTGCCGCAGCATGATCACCGGCAGTTCGTTGGTGGTCTGCGCCGCCAGCCAGGCCAGTGCGTCGGCGTCCGTGGTGTAGCCGGTCTTGGTCTTCTTCGTCTTCGGCAGGCCCAGCTCGCCGAAGAGGACCTCCTGCAGCTGCTTGGGCGAGCCCAGGTTGAACTCGCGCCCGGCGGCCTCGTGGGCCTCGCGCACCGCCTGCTGCACCGCGGCGGCGAACTGCTGCTCCATGCGCTCCAGCCAGGCGCGGTCGGCGGCGATGCCGGCCCGCTCCATGCCCGAGAGCACCGCGCTGGTCGGCAGCTCCACGTCGGTCAGCAGACCGGCGGCGCCCACCTCCGCGACCCGCCCGGCGAACGCCTCGCCCAGATCCAGCACCGTACGGGCGCGGCCCATCAGCGCCTCGGCCTCGGCCTGCTCGTCCGCGCCGAAGGCCAGCTGGCCGTCGCCGGCGGCGGCCGAGGCCAGCTCGCGGCCCAGGTACTCCACCGACAGGGTGTCCAGGGCGAAGGAGCGCCGGCCCGGCTTGACCAGGTACGCGGCCAGGGCGGTGTCCATGGTCACGCCCTCGACGGGCCAGCCGTGCTCGGCGAAGACCCGCATGACGGACTTGGCGTCGTGCATCACCTTCGGCCGCGCCCCGTCCGAGATCCAGGCGGCGAACGCCCGCTCGTCGGACTCGTCCAGCTCGGCCGGGTCGAACCACGCCGCCGGGCCGGTGGCGGTCGCCAGCGCGACCTCCACGGCGCGGCCGGCCCCTTGCGACCAGGCGTCGGTGACGGCCACGCCCAGCGGCCCGGTGCCGTGCTCGGCCAGCCAGGGGGCCACGTCGCCGGTGGCCAGCACCACGCCCTCGACCTCGGCGCCCGCCTCGACAGGGGCCTCCTCGGCCGACTCGGCGCCCGGGTCGGCGGCCAGCAGGCGGTCGCGCAGGCCGGGGTTGCGGATCTCCAGCCGCTCCAGGAACGTCGCCAGCGCGAGCCGGTCGTAGGCCTGGCGCGCCAGGTCGTCGGGGTGGGTGGCGAGCTCCACGTCGCGGACCATCTCGGTCAGGCGGCGGTTGAGCTTGACCGCCTCCAGGTGGTCGCGCAGGTTCTGCCCGGCCTTGCCCTTGACCTCCTCGACGCGCTCCACCAGCTCGGCGAACGAACCGAACTGGTTGATCCACTTGGCGGCGGTCTTCTCGCCGACGCCGGGGATGCCGGGGAGGTTGTCCGACGGGTCGCCGCGCAGCGCCGCGAAGTCGGGGTACTGCCGGGGGGACAGGCCGTACTTCTCCTGCACCTTCTCGGGCGTGAAGCGGGTGAGCTCGGAGACGCCCTTGGTGGGGTAGAGCACGGTGACGGCATCGGTCACCAGCTGGAAGGAGTCCCGGTCGCCGGTGACGATCGCGACCTCGTAGCCCTCCTTCTCCGCCTCGGTGGCCAGCGTGGCGATCACGTCGTCGGCCTCGAAGCCGTCGACGGCGAACCGCGGCACGTTCATCGCGTCCAGCAGCTCGCCGATCAGGGCGACCTGGCCCTTGAAGTCGTCGGGGGTCTTCGACCGCGTCGCCTTGTACTCCGGGAACTCCTCCGAGCGCCACGTCTTGCGCGAGACGTCGAAGGCCACCGCGAAGTGCGTGGGCTGCTCGTCACGCAGCGTGTTGGCGAGCATCGACGCGAAGCCGTACACCGCGTTCGTCGTCTGCCCGGCCGAGGTCGTGAAGTTCTCCGCGGGCAGCGCGAAGAACGCCCGGTACGCCATGGAGTGCCCGTCCATCAACAGCAGACGGCGCCGGCCTCCCTCCCCTGCCCCGGTTCCGGTCGTTTCGTTCGCTTCGTCCGCTTTGGGTGCGGTATTCGCTGCCTTTGCTGCCACGCACCCGATCCTGCCACGACCCACTGACAAACCCGACCGCCGAACCGACCGCGCCGGCCACCGGCGTCACCCTCCCCCGGCCGCGCCCCGCACCCGTGACAGGATCGGCGCCGATGGGGTACGAACCCCCGTACCCACCGAGCCGCTCAAGGGGGAGCGAGATGGCAGGCAACCCGCCCAAGGACGACCCCGTCCAGGACGCGCCCAGCGTCACCGCACCACAGCACGCCGCCGCCGGACTGCCCGCCATCGCCCACACGCTGCGCGTGGCCAACGACCAGATGGGCCTGCGCCGCACGGCCCTGACCCTTCTCAAGGTCAACCAGAAGGACGGCTTCGACTGCCCCGGCTGCGCCTGGCCCGAACCCGACAAGCGCCACGCCGCCGAATTCTGCGAGAACGGCGCCAAGGCCGTCGCCGAGGAAGCCACCCTGCGCCGCGTCGCACCCGCCTTCTTCGCCGCCCACCCCGTCGCCGAGCTCGCCACCCGCAGCGGCTACTGGCTCGGCCAGCAGGGCCGCCTCACCCACCCCATGTACCTCGCCGAGGGCGCCACCCACTACGAACCCGTCACCTGGGAGCGCGCCTTCGACATCATCGCCGAGGAACTGGCCCCCCTCGCCTCCCCCGACGAAGCCGTCTTCTACACCTCCGGGCGCACCAGCAACGAAGCCGCCTTCCTCTACCAGCTCTTCGCCCGCGAATACGGCACCAACAACCTGCCCGACTGCTCCAACATGTGCCACGAGTCCTCCGGCTCCGCACTGAGCGAGACCATCGGCATCGGCAAGGGCAGCGTCCTCCTCGACGACCTCCACCGGGCCGACCTGATCATCGTCGCCGGGCAGAACCCCGGTACCAACCACCCGCGCATGCTCAGCGCCCTGGAGACGGCCAAGCGCGGCGGCACCAAAATCATCACCGTCAACCCGCTGCCCGAAGCCGGCCTCGAACGGTTCAACAACCCCCAGAACGCCCGCGGCCTCGCCGGCCGCGGCACCCCCCTGACCGACCTCTTCCTGCAGATCCGCCTCGGCGGCGACCAGGCCCTCTTCCGCATGCTGGGCAAACTCCTCCTCGAGACCGAAGGCGCCCTCGACACCGCCTTCATCGAGGAGCACACCCACGGCTTCCGGGAGTACGCCGACGCCGCCCGCACCGCCGACTGGGAGCAGACCCTCGCCGCCACCGGCCTGCGCCGCGAGGAGATCGAGCGCGCCCTGCGCATGATCCTCGCCTCCCGCCGCACCATCGTCTGCTGGGCCATGGGCCTGACCCAGCACAAGCACGCCGTCAACACCATCAAGGAAGTCGTCAACCTCCTGCTGCTGCGCGGCGACATCGGCCGCCCCGGCGCCGGCGTGTGCCCCGTGCGCGGCCACAGCAACGTCCAGGGCGACCGCACCATGGGCATCTTCGAACGCCCCGCCCCCGCCTTCCTCGACGCCCTGGAGAAGGAGTTCGGCTTCGCCCCGCCCCGCCATCACGGCCTCGACGTCGTCCGCGCCATCCGCGCCCTGCGCGACGGCGACGCCAAGGTCTTCTTCGCCATGGGCGGCAACTTCGTCGCCGCCACCCCCGACACCGACGTCACCGAGGCCGCGATCCGCCGCGCCCGCCTGACCGTGCACGTCTCCACCAAGCTCAACCGCTCGCACGTCATCACCGGCGCCCGCGCCCTGATCCTGCCCACCCTCGGCCGCACCGAGCGCGACCGGCAGGCCGGCGGCGAGCAGTTCGTCACCGTCGAGGACTCCATGGGCATGGTCCACGCCTCCCGCGGCCGCCTCGCCCCCGCGAGCGAGCACCTGCTGTCGGAGCCGGCCATCGTCTGCCGGCTCGCCCGCCGCGTCCTGGGCCCCGCCAGCAGCACGCCCTGGGAGGAGTTCGAGAAGGACTACGCCACGATCCGCGACCGCATCGCCCGCGTGATCCCCGGCTTCGAGGACTTCAACGCCCGCGTCGCCCGGCCCGGCGGCTTCACCCTGCCCCACGCCCCGCGCGACGCCCGCCGCTTCCCCACCGCCACCGGCAAGGCCAATTTCAGCGCCGCCCCCGTCGAGCACCCCCACGTCCCCGAGGGCCGGCTGCTGCTGCAGACCCTGCGCTCGCACGACCAGTACAACACCACCATCTACGGCCTCGACGACCGCTACCGCGGCATCAAGAACGGTCGCCGCGTCGCCCTGCTGCACCCCGACGACGCCCGGGCCCACGGTCTGGCCGACGGCGCCTACGCCGACCTCGTCAGCGAGTGGACCGACGGCACCGAGCGCCGCGCGCCCGGCTTCCGCGTCGTGCACTACCCCACCGCACGCGGCTGCGCGGCCGCCTACTACCCCGAGACCAACGTCCTGGTCCCGCTGGACCACACCGCCGACACCAGCAACACCCCGGCCAGCAAGTCCGTCGTCATCAGGCTCGAACCGGCCGCCGCATCCGCGGCGGCCGACGGCAGTTGACGGCAGGACACTCCGGCTGAAAAAACGTTCACATCACAATGACCACGGGTGATCGGAGCCACAGCGCATGGGCGAGCACAGCAAGACCACGTTCCCGCAGGAGATCCTCGACCAGTGGGCCGACAGCGGGCTCGACCTCGGCGCCCTGTTCTCCGCGGGCCACCTCGGGGAGCGCATGAGCGTCACCGTCGTGGAGGCGTCCCCCGAGCGCGTCGTGGGCACCATGCCCGTCGAGGGCAACACCCAGCCCTACGGCCTGCTGCACGGCGGCGCCTCGGCCGTGCTCGCCGAGACCCTCGGCTCCGTCGGCGCCATGCTCCACGGCGGCCCCGGCCGCATCGCCGTCGGCGTCGACCTCAACTGCACCCACCACCGCGGGGTGCGCTCCGGCCTGGTCACCGGCGTCGCCACGCCCATCCACCGCGGCCGCACCACGGCCACGTACGAGATCGTCATCACCGACGAGCAGGACAAGCGCGTGTGCTCCGCCCGCCTCACCTGCCTCCTGCGCGACGCCCAGGGCGCCTGACGCCCACCCCCTGCCCCGACGGCCGGCCGCGGCACCCGCGGCCGGCCGTTCGCGTACGCCTCGGACTCCGCCCCAGGTCGCCGCACACCCGCGCGGAATGTGATCTTCGTCATAACAAGAGAGTCACATCGCCGTCGCCACCCTGCCCCCCGCGCTCCCCCAGCCCTTAAAGTCACGGCGCACCACACCCCGCCGGGCTGCCCGACCCAGCACCGCGCACCGCCGTCCCCGCCCGGCGAGCGACACGGCACCTCAGCAGAGGCCGCCGCGCCAGGGAAAGGACTCACCGTGCGACACCGTTCCCTCCTCGCCCTCACCACCACGCTGACCACCGGTGCCCTGCTGCTGACCGCCTGCGGCTCCCGCGACAGCGGCAACAGCGGCAGCGGCGACGACGGCGGCAGGACCACCGTCACCATCGGCATCACCGTCCCGCTGACCGGCTCGCTCTCCCCCTTCGGCCAGGGCATCAAGAACTCCGTCGACCTCGCCGTCAAAACCGCCAACAAGAACAACGAGGTCAAGGGCGTCACCTTCGCCATCACCGCCCTCGACGACCAGGCCCTGCCCGGCACCGGACAGCAGAACGCCGCCAAACTCGCCGCCGACAAGAACGTCATCGGCGTCGTCGGCCCCGTCAACTCCGGTGTCGCCCAGTCCATGCAGGACGTCCTCGCCAAGGCCGACCTCACCCAGGTCTCCCCCGCCAACACCAACCCCGCCCTCAGCCAGGGCGACAACTGGGCCACCGGCGAGAAGAAACGCCCCTTCAAGACCTACTTCCGCACCGCCACCACCGACATCATCCAGGGCCGCTTCGCCGCCCAGTTCCTCTACAAGGACGCCGGCAAGCGCAAGGTCTTCGTCGTCGACGACAAACAGACCTACGGCGTCGGACTCGCCACCCTCTTCGCCCAGGAATTCAAACGCCTCGGCGGCGACGTCGTCGGCACCGACCACCTCACCGTCAAGGAGACCGACTTCTCCGGCACCGCCAACAAGATCAAGAACGCCGGGGCCGACGCCGTCTACTTCGGCGGCCAGTTCCCCGAGGCCGGCCTGCTCTCCGACCAGGTCAAGAAAGCCGGCGCCCGCATCCCCCTCATGGGCGGCGACGGCATGTACAACCCCGGCTTCATCACCGCCTCCGGCGAAAGCAACGACGGCGACCTCGCCACCTCCGTCGGCTACCCCGTCGAAGACCTCGACTCCGCCAAGAAATTCGTCACCGGATACAAGGACGCCGGCTACAAGGACCCCTACGCCACCTACGGCGGCTACGCCTACGACGGCGCCTGGGCCATCATCGAGGCAGTGAAGAAAGCCGTCGCGGACAACAACGGCAAACTCCCCGCCAATCCCCGCACCAAGGTCCTCGACGCCATGAGCAGCGTCTCCTTCGACGGGGTCACCGGCAAGGTCTCCTTCGACCAGTACGGCGACACCACCAACAAACAGCTCACGGTCTACCAGGTCAAGAACAACGCCTGGACCACCCTCAAGAGCGCCACCTTCAAGGACTGACCCCGCCCCGCACCACCCTCGCTCCCACACCCGGCCCAGCCCCGCGCGAAATCCACCCGCGCGGGGCCGCGACCCACACCCAACGGGGAGGCACGTCGGTGCACGAACTGCCGCAAACCCTGGTCAGCGGACTCGCCCTCGGCACCCTCTACGGCCTGATCGCCATCGGCTACACGATGGTCTACGGCATCGTCCAACTCATCAACTTCGCCCACGGCGAGATCGTCATGATCGGAGGCTTCGGCGCCCTCACCGTACGGCTGTGGCTCCCCGACACCGTCCCTCTCGCCGCCGCCCTCCCCCTCATGCTCCTCGGCGGCGCCCTCGCCTCCGTCGCCGTCGCCACCGCCGCCGAACGCTTCGCCTACCGCCCGCTGCGCGGCGCACCCCGCCTCGCCCCGCTCATCACCGCCATCGGGCTGTCCATCACCCTCCAGCAACTCGTCTGGGCCTTCTACCCCGACGCCAAGAAGTCCCGCAGCTTCCCCCAGTTCCACGGCGACGCCCTCGAAATCACCGCCAACCTCCACCTCCAGCGCGACGACCTCTTCGTCCTCGCCGCGGCCCCCCTGTGCATGCTCGCCCTCGGCCTCTTCGTCGCCCGCAGCCGCACCGGCCGCGCCATGCAGGCCACCGCCCAGGACCCCGACACCGCCAAACTCATGGGCATCAACACCGACCGCATCATCGTCCTGGCCTTCGCCATCGGCGGCGCCTTCGCCGCCGTCGCCGCCGTCGCCCAAGGACTGCGCGCCGGACAGATCAATTTCGAGATGGGCTTCATCCTCGGCCTGAAGGCCTTCACCGCCGCCGTCCTCGGCGGCATCGGCAACATCTACGGCGCCATGCTCGGCGGCGTCGTCCTCGGCATCGCCGAGGCCCTCTCCACCACCTACATCCAGCACATACCCGGCATGCAGCAACTCGGCGGCGCAGGCTGGAAGGACGTCTGGGCCTTCGTCCTGCTGATCGTCGTCCTCCTCGTCAGGCCCCAGGGCCTGCTCGGCGAACGCGTCGCGGATCGGGCGTGAGAGACATGACCAGGACCGAACACCCCGCCACCGGGGAACACCGTGCAGTGATCCCCCTCCCCCCGGCCACCGCCCGCCTGATCACCGCCGGCGGCGCCGCCCTCGCCCTCGCCTCCACCTTCCTCCCCTGGACCTGGACCACCGCCTTCCCCGGCAACCTCACCGTCACCGGCTACCCCGGCGGACTCCAACTCCTCACCCTCACCGGCGCCCTCCTCACCCTCGCCCAACTCCTCGCCACCGCCGGACTCCCCGGCCTCCGCTGGCTCAACCCCTCACACACCCACACCCCCACCCTCCACCTCAGCCTCGCCACCCTCGCCACCACCTGGTACACCCTCATCACCATCGCCACCGACCTCGGCGGCCTCGTCAACCTCGAACCCGGCGGCTGGATCGCCGGCGCCGCCACCCTCCTCGCCACCATCGGCGCACTCGCCCTGCCCGCGCCCCCACGACACACCACCGAAGACGCCCCTACGCCCGGCCGGCTCCGCGCCACCGCCGACGCGCTCCTGCACGCCCTGCGCCCCGCACGCACCCCCCTCCCGCCGCCCCGGCCCCTGCCCACCTGGGCCGAAATCCTCGTCATCGCCGCCGCCTTCGGCCTCGGCCTGTACGTCCTCACCTACGGCATCGCCACCGCCTACGGCGAACTCTTCACCGGCTTCCTACTGCTCACCGGCTTCACCACCGCCGCCCTGGCCACCGCCGGCCTCGGCCGACGCCTGAGGGCCCTCACCCGCACCCACCGCGGCGTCACCCTCACCGCCGCCCTCGCCACCGCCGTGGCGTTCCCCCTCACCCAGAACACCGACGAATACACCCTCATCATCGTCAACATCCTGATCTTCTCCACCGTCGCCCTCGGCCTCAACGTCGTCGTCGGCCTCGCCGGCCTCCTCGACCTCGGCTACGTCGCCTTCCTCGGTGTCGGCGCCTACACCGCCGCCCTCGTCTCCGGCTCCACCGCCTCCACCCTCCACCTCCACTTCCCCTTCTGGGCCGCCGTCCTCACCGGTGCCGCCGCCTCCCTCGTCTTCGGCGTCGTCATCGGCGCCCCCACCCTGCGCCTGCGCGGCGACTACCTCGCCATCGTCACCCTCGGCTTCGGCGAGATCTTCCGCATCGCCGTCGGCAACCTCAACGGCGAATCCGGCCCCTCACTCACCAACGGCCCCAACGGAATCCCCAACATCCCCGACCTCAGCCTCTTCGGCTACGACTTCGGCAACACCCACACCCTCGCCGGAATCACCCTCACCCCCTTCGCCAACTACTACCTCCTCATGCTCCTCTTCACCGTCCTCGTCATCCTCGTCTTCAGCCGCGCCGAAAACAGCCGCATCGGCCGCGCCTGGGTCGCCATCCGCGAGGACGAAACCGCCGCCACCGCCATGGGCATCAACGGATTCCGCCTCAAACTCATCGCCTTCGCCCTCGGCGCCACCCTCGCCGGACTCGCCGGCACCGTCCAGGCCCACGTCTCCCGCACCGTCGTCCCCGAACTCTACGTATTCGCCGGCCCCGTACCCCCCAACTCCGCATTCCTCCTCGCCGCCGTCATCCTCGGCGGCATGGGCACCATCACCGGACCCCTCCTCGGCGCCGCCCTCCTCTACCTCATCCCCGCCAAACTCCAATTCCTCCAGGACTACCAACTCCTCGCCTTCGGAATCGCCCTCATCCTCCTCATGCGCTTCCGCCCCGAAGGCGTCATCCCCAGCCGCCGGCAACAACTCGAATTCCACGAGGACACCACGGCCGCCACGGCCACGACACTCACCAAGGCGGACGCATGACCACCACCCCACCGCCCCCGCCCCCCGTCCTGGCCGCCACCGGCGTCACCATGCGCTTCGGCGGCCTCACCGCCGTACGCGCCGTCGACCTCACCGTCCACCCCAGCCGGATCGTCGGCCTCATCGGCCCCAACGGCGCCGGAAAAACCACCTTCTTCAACTGCCTCACCGGCCTGTACATCCCCACCGAAGGCACCGTCACCTACCAGGGCACCGTCCTCCCGCCCAAACCCCACCTCGTCACCCAGGCCGGCATCGCCCGCACCTTCCAGAACATCCGCCTCTTCGCCAACATGACCGTCCTCGAAAACGTCCTCGTCGGCCGCCACACCCGCACCAAAGAAGGACTCCTCTCCGCCCTCCTCCGCGGCCCCCGCTTCCGCCACGCCGAAAAAGCCTCCGAACAACGCGCCATGGAACTCCTCGACTTCACCGGCCTCGCCCCCAAACGCGACCACCTCGCCCGCAACCTCCCCTACGGCGAACAACGAAAACTCGAAATAGCCCGCGCCCTCGCCAGCGACCCCGGACTCCTCCTCCTCGACGAACCCACCGCCGGCATGAACCCCCAGGAAACCCGCGCCGCCGAACACCTCGTCCGCGCCATCCGCGACCAAGGCATAGCCGTCCTCGTCATCGAGCACGACATGCGCTTCATCTTCAACCTCTGCGACCACGTCGCCGTCCTCGTCCACGGCGAAAAACTCGTCGAAGGCACCCCGCAAACCGTCCAGAACGACGACCGCGTCATCGCCGCCTACCTCGGCACCCCCACCCCGGAGGAGACCGACCGATGACCGCACTCCTCGAAGTGACAAACCTCCGCGTCGCCTACGGAAAAATCGAAGCCGTCAAAGGCATCAGCTTCACCGTCGAAACCGGCCAGGTCGTCACCCTCATCGGCACCAACGGCGCCGGAAAAACCACCACCCTGCGCACCCTCTCCGGCCTCCACCCACCCCTCGCCGGCACCATCCACTTCGACGGCCACCCCCTCGCCGGCATCCCCGCCCACGACATCGTCGCCCGCGGCCTCGCCCACTCCCCCGAAGGCCGCCACATCTTCCCCCGCCTCACCATCGCCGAAAACCTCCAGCTCGGCGCCTTCCTCCGCAAGGACACAGCGGCCATAACGAAGGACGCACAGCGCGTCTACGACCTCTTCCCCATCCTCGGCGAACGCCGCAACCAAGCCGCCGGCACACTGTCGGGCGGCGAACAACAAATGCTCGCCATGGGCCGCGCCCTCATGTCCCGACCCAAACTCCTCATGCTCGACGAACCCTCCATGGGCCTCTCACCGATCATGATGCGCAAGATCATGGACACCATCGCCGAGCTCAAGGCCACCGGCACCACCATCCTGCTCGTCGAACAGAACGCCCAGGCCGCACTGTCCCTCGCCGACCACGGCCACGTCATGGAAGTCGGCAGGATCGTCCTGTCCGGAACAGGAGCCGACCTCCTCCACGACGAATCCGTCCGCAAGGCCTACCTCGGCGAAGACTGAAAAAGGCCCCGACCCGGCCGAACGACCGGATCAGGGCCCCTGGGGCAAGGGATGCACTACCCCCGCTGCGCCTTCTTCTCCTCCGCGTCCTGAATCACGGCCTCCGCCACCTGCTGCATCGACATCCGCCGATCCATCGACGTCTTCTGAATCCACCGGAACGCCGCCGGCTCCGTCAGCCCGTACTGCGTCTGCAGAATGCTCTTCGCCCGGTCCACCAGCTTGCGCGTCTCCAGCCGCAGCGAAAGATCCGCGACCTCCTTCTCCAGCGCCCGCAGCTCCGCGAACCGCGACACCGCCATCTCGATCGCCGGCACGACGTCGCTCTTGCTGAACGGCTTCACGAGGTACGCCATGGCGCCCGCGTCCCGGGCCCGCTCCACCAGGTCGCGCTGCGAGAACGCGGTCAGCATCAGCACCGGCGCGATCGACTCCCCCGCGATCCGCTCGGCCGCGGAGATCCCGTCGAGGACGGGCATCTTCACATCGAGGATCACGAGGTCGGGCCGGTGCTCCCGCGCCAGCGCCACGGCGGTCTCCCCGTCGCCCGCCTCACCGACGACGGAGTAGCCCTCTTCCTCGAGCATCTCCTTCAGATCGAGACGGATCAGCGCCTCGTCCTCGGCGATCACGACACGGGTGGTCTGCGGAGGGGTGTGCTGCGGCTCGTCGTCGACAGGCGGCTGGGGCTCGGCGGCGCTCACGGGTCTCCTCGTTCGGGACAGGTGGTGCCTTATGAGCCTACCTGCGAGACGCCCTCGGCCCGTACAAGGTAAGCTGACGACGCCGTGCTGGCCGGGTTGGTGGAACGGTATACACGGATGTCTCAAACACATCTGCCCGAGAGGGCTTGCGGGTTCGAGTCCCGCACCCGGCACACATTCAGCAAAAGCGGAATTTCACCGTCGCGTGAATTCCCCCGAATCCACTGGCGCGTCACGAGCTGGTCACACAGGGTGACCGCATGCGACTTCATGGCACTGGCGTGCGACAGAAGGCTCTCGACCTGATCGAGTCCGGCGTCACCAACGCCGAGGTGGCCCGACGGCTGTCCGTCCCTGCCGGGACCGTCGGCTACTGGCTCCACCAAGAGCGAACGAGACGCGGATCTCTTCCCGGAAAACCCAACCGGCCTTGTCCACGATGCGACGGCCGACCGCTGGACGAGGCCGCCTACTCCTACTTGCTGGCCCTGTACCTGGGCGACGGCCACATCATCCAGTACTCGCAGCACCGAGCACCCAGCCTCATGATCACCTGCGGCGACAACTGGCCCGGGCTGATGGACTCCTGCGAGGCTGCCATGAAGGCCGTCTTCCCCGACAACTCCGTCTGTCGTGTGCGACGGACCGGCTGTCACAACGTGAAGGTCTACTCCAAGCACCTTCCGTGCGTCTTCCCGCAGCACGGCCCCGGGAAGAAGCATGAACGAACCATCGCCCTGGAGCCCTGGCAGCAACGCATCGTGGACGCGCACCCGTGGGGCTTCATACGCGGCCTCGTCCACTCCGACGGGTGCCGCATCACCAACTGGACGACCCGCCTGATCGGCGGTGAACGCAAGCGGTACGAGTACCCGCGCTACTTCTTCACCAATAAGTCCGAGGACCTCCTGCGACTCTGCGGCGAGACCCTCGACCGGGTCGGCGTGGAGTGGAAGGTGACCCGCCGCGGCACGAACCCCTACAACATCTCCGTCGCCCGTCGCGCCTCCGTCGCCCTCATGGACGCCCACATCGGCCCCAAGTACTGAGACGCCGGTTCCGACCAGCAGCTACCCACGCCGCCGGATCACGGCCTTCCCCGCCTCCAGGTCGACGCCCATGCGCGGCGGCGCACCGCCGTGCACGTCGTCCCTCAGCACCAGGTCCACCTGGCGCCGCTCGATCTGCACGCGCTTGTTGGCATTCATGAACGCGTGCAGTTCCTCGGTCACCGTGGCTCCCAGGCCGACCCCGCTGTGCGGAGAGCGCGCCGCCAGCCGGCGGCGTAACCAGGACGGGCGCTTCGATCGCAGGACCATGTACCGGATCGAGGCGAATGTGAACGGCACGATCACCAGCGCAGTCATGAACAGCAGGCCCACCATCATCACCATGACCGGCCAACGCACCGGTCAGGCATGACAGTTCCCCTGGCCGCCTGTTCAAACCAGGGTCGAGATGCAGAACGGGTGGCCCGCGGGGTCCAGCAGGACGCGCCACCGGTCGGGCTCGGGCTGGTGCTCCGGCTTCGTGGCGCCCATCGTCAGCAGGTGGGCCTCGGCCGTGTCCAGGTCGTCGACGCCGACTTCGATGTGGGCCTGCTTCTCCTGGGTGGGGTCGGGCCAGGTGGGGCGGCGGTAGTCGGTCAGGCGGTTGAAGCCGAGGCCGGCCGCGCCTCCTGGCCGAGCAGGACGAGCGGGTTCGTCTGTCGTACCGGGACTGGGAGGGACGGGCGACGGTACGGGAGGTGGATCCGTACCGCCTGGTGCATACGGGTCGTCGGTGGTATTTCGTGGCGCGGGATGTGGCGCGGGATCGGTGGCGGACGTTTCGGGTGGACAGGGTCGACGGGGTGGAGCCGACCGGGCGTCCGGTGGTGGTGGTGGTCGATCCGCCCGATCCGGCGCTGCTGGTGTCGAGGTCGGTTGCGACGGGTCCGTATCCGGTGTGTGCGACGGTGCGGTTGCCGGTGCCGATGGACGAGGCCCTGCGGCTGGTGCCGGCGACGGTGGGCAGTCATCGTCCGGATGGTCCCGGTGCGACGATGGTCGAGATCGGTGGTCCGGATGTGGAGGGTCTTGCCGGGTACCTCGTCGGTCTGGGCACGCCGCTGCGGGTGGTCGGGCCGGAGGAGGTGCGGGAGGCCGTGTTGCGTCGCGCGCGGGAGCTGGTGGCGGAGAACGTGTCCGCCTAGGTCTTCGGTGCGTCGTCCTCTCCGATGTGGTGGACGCGGACGAGGTTGGTGGTTCCCGGGGTGCCCGGGGGTGAGCCTGCGGTGATGATGACCATGTCGCCGCGCCGGCAGCGGCCGATCCGCAGCAGGTATTCGTCGACCTGGTTCACCATCTCGTCCGTCGTCTGGACCATGGGGCCGAGGAAGGCTTCCACGCCCCAGGTGAGGTTGAGTTGTGAGCGCGTGGCCGGTTCGGGTGTGAAGGCCAGCAGGGGGATCGGCGAGCGGTAGCGGGAGAGGCGGCGGACGGTGTCGCCGGATTGGGTGAAGGCGACCAGGTATTTGGCGCCGAGGAAGTCGCCCATTTCGGCGGCGGCGCGAGCGACGGCGCCGCCCTGGGTGCGGGGCTTGCTGCGTTCGGTGAGGGGTGGCAGGCCCTTGGCGAGGATGTCCTCTTCCGCGGCGGCGAGGATGCGGCTCATGGTGCGGACGGTTTCGACGGGGTGTTTGCCGATGCTGGTCTCGCCGCTGAGCATGACGGCGTCGGTGCCGTCGATGACGGCGTTGGCGACGTCGGAGGCCTCGGCTCGGGTGGGGCGGGATGCGTCGATCATCGAGTCGAGCATTTGTGTGGCGACGATGACGGGCTTGGCGTTGCGCTTGGCGAGTTTGATGGCGCGCTTTTGGACGATGGGGACGGTTTCGAGGGGCATTTCGACGCCGAGGTCGCCGCGGGCGACCATGATGCCGTCGAAGGCGGCGACGATGTCGTCGAGGTTGTCGACGGCTTGGGGTTTTTCGATTTTGGCGATGACGGGGAGGCGGCGGCCTTCTTCGTTCATGACGCGGTGGGCGTCGTCGATGTCGTGGGCGTTGCGGACGAAGGAGAGGGCGATGATGTCGGCGCCGGTGCGGATGGCCCAGCGGAGGTCTTCGACGTCCTTTTCGGAGAGTGCGGGGACGGAGACGGCGACGCCGGGGAGGTTGAGGCCCTTGTGGTCGGAGACCATGCCGCCTTCGAGGACGAGGGTCTTGACGCGGGGGCCGTCGACTTCGACGACTTCGAGGGTGACGCGGCCGTCGTCGACGAGGATGCGTTCGCCTTTGGTGACGTCGGTGGCGAGGCCGGGGTAGGTGGTGCCGCAGTGGTGGCGGTCCCCCTGGGTTTCCTCGACGGTGATGGTGAAGGTGTCGCCGCGTTCAAGGAGTACGGGGCCTTCGTGGAAGCGGCCGAGGCGGATCTTCGGGCCTTGAAGGTCGGCGAGGATGCCGACGTTGCGGCCGGTTTCTTCGGCGGCCTTGCGTACGCGCTGGTACCGGGCCTCGTGGTCGGCGTGGGTGCCGTGGCTGAGGTTGAGGCGGGCGATGTCCATGCCGGCCTCGATCAGTGCCTTGATCTGCTCGTACGTATCGGTGGCGGGGCCCAGGGTGCAGACGATTTTCGCTCGGCGCATGTCTCGACTCTAGGACCTACTGACCGGTAGAGAGTTCGCCCGCCATAACCTGCCAACGTCGTTTGTATGAACCGTTGTTGACACCTTGTGAAACGTGCAAGGGGGCGCTCTGATGAGCGCCCCGGAGTGTTCTCCACCGGTGTTTTCAGAGCACTGGTCGGGTCATCGTAAAGCGGGCGTTGACGTGGGCGTGGACGGTCTGGCGGCGGGGTTCGAGGTCGAGTGCGGGGGCGGTGCCGGGGGCGCCGCCGTAGCCGGCGGAGCGCATGACGGCGCCGGGCGGTGCGGGCATGGGGCCGGGGGCGGGGGCGTTCTCGGCGCCGATGTCGGCGAGCTCGACGACCGCGACGAGTTCGGCGCCGAGGGCGGCGGCGTATTCACGGGCGCGTTGGACGGCTTCCTTGACGGCGCGGCGGCGGGCTTCGCCGTGGACGGGCGAGTCGGGGCGCAGGCCCCACCAGGGTCCGTCGATGCGGGTGAGGTCGAGGTCGGCGAGGCGGGTGGCGAGTTCACCCAGGGCGGTGAAGTCGGTGAGGGTGGTGGTGAGGTGGACGTGGCCGTGGTAGGCGCGGATGCGTTCGCCGCGGCCCTTGTCGTGGAGCTGGGGGGTGAGGGTGAAGGTGCCGGTCTCGGTTTTCTCGACGGCGTCGCCGTAGGTCTTGAGGAGTTCGAGGACGTGGTGGTTGCGGCGCGTGAGGTCGTCGAGGGTGGCGCGGCGGTCGGTTCCGCGGGCGGTGACGGTGATGCCGAGGTGGGCGATTTCGGGGTCGGCGTCGATGCGGGCTTCGCCGCGGACGGCGATGCGGGGGGTGTCGGGGGTGCCGTAGGGCAGAGGTGCGGCATCCGCTGCGGCGGTGGGGTGGCTGGTCATGGGACGAGGGTTGCAGAGCCTGCGGTCCCGCGGGAGCGGGGCCGGCGTGCGAGGGCCGGATGCGTTCTCGACGGGCGGCTCGGCGGGCGGCTCGGCGGGCGGCTCGGCGGGCGGCTCGGCGGGCGGTGAAGGTTTGGTGCTTCGTACGTGGTGCGGGGGGCGGTGGCTGGTTCAGAATCTACGCGCGAATCCACGCGAATCTACGCGCGTTGACCACGCTGCTTCGCGTTGACCACTACTTGGGGAGAACACCACACATGCCGCTCAACCGCAGGGACTTTCTGGGGCGTACGGCCGTCACGGGCGCCGGAGTGGCGCTCGCCGGGGCGGCGGGGGTGGCCCAGGCGGCTCCGGCCGCCGCCGCGGACCGGGGCCACGGCCGGCCGAAGAAGCGGTACGCGTTCACGGTGATGGGCACCACCGACCTGCACGGCAACGTCTTCAACTGGGACTACTTCACCGACGCGGAATTCGACGACAAGGCGCACAATGACGTGGGCCTGGCGAAGATTTCGACCCTGGTGAACCAGGTACGGAGCGAGAAGGGCCGCGGCAACACCCTGCTGATCGACGCGGGTGACACGATCCAGGGCACGCAGCTGTCGTACTACTACGCCCGGGTCGATCCGATCACCGGTGCGCACGGTCCGGTGCACCCGATGGCGCGGGCGATGAACGCGATGGGGTACGACGCGGCGGCGCTGGGCAATCACGAATTCAATTACGGCATTCCCACGCTGCGGAAGTTCGAGGAGCAGTGCCGTTTCCCGCTGCTCGGTGCGAACGCGCTGGACGCGAAGACGCTGAAGCCGGCGTTCCGTCCGTATGTGATGAAGCGGGTGTGCACGCCGCACGGGCGGGATGTGAAGGTGGCGGTCCTGGGGCTGACGAACCCGGGCATCGCGATCTGGGACAAGGCCAATGTGCAGGGGAAGATGGTCTTCCCCGGCCTGGAGGAGCAGGCGGCGAAGTGGGTGCCGAAGCTGCGGTCCATGGGTGCGGACGTGGTGATCGTGGCGGCGCACTCGGGGTCGAGCGGCACGTCCTCGTACGGTGATGCGCTGCCGTACGTGGAGAACGCGGCGGCGCTGGTGGCCGAGCAGGTGCCGGGGATCGACGCGATCCTGGTGGGGCACGCCCACACGGAGATCCCGGAGTACCGGGTGTCGAACAAGAAGACCGGCAAGCAGGTGGTGCTCTCCGAGCCGTTGAAGTGGGGACAGCGGCTGACGCTGTTCGACTTCTCCGTGGTGTGGGAGCGGGGTTCCTGGCAGGTGGAGTCGGTGTCGGCGAAGGTGCTGAACTCGAACACGGTCGCCGAGGACCCGAAGATCACCAAGCTGCTGGGTGCGGAGCACCGCAAGGTGGTGGCGTACGTCAATGAGGTGATCGGTACGTCGACGGCGGCGATGAGCGCGGCGGAGGCGGCGTACAAGGACACGCCGATCATCGATTTCATCAACCACGTGCAGGTGGAGACCGTGCGGGCGGCGCTGGCGGGTACGCAGTACGCGGCGCTGCCGGTCCTGTCGCAGGCGTCGTGCTTCTCGCGGACGGCGGGGGTGCCGGCGGGGAAGGTGTCGATCCGGCAGGTGGCGGGGCTGTACCCGTTCGAGAACACGCTGGAGGCGCGGGTGCTGACCGGTGCGCAGCTGCGGGATTATCTGGAGTTCTCGGCGCGGTACTACGTGCGGACGCCGTCCGGCGGGCCGGTGGACCCGGCGAAGCTGACGAATGCGGACGGCGTTCCGGATTACAACTACGACGTGGTGAGCGGCCTGTCGTACGAGATCGACATTGCGAAGGCGCCGGGGGCGCGGATCGCACATCTCTCCTTCGACGGCAAGCCGCTCGACGACTCGGCGCGGTTCGTGCTGGCGGTGAACAATTACCGGGCCAGCGGTGGGGGCAATTTCCCGCACGTGGCGGGGGCGAAGCAGGTGTGGGCGAATTCGGAGGAGATCCGTAACACGATCATCGGCTGGGTGAAGGCGAAGGGCTCGATCGAGGTGGAGCGTTTCGCGTCAGTGGACTGGAAGCTGACGCGGGATGGTGTGCCGGTTTTCTGAGCCGGGGCCGCCGATGGCGTTCTGGGGTCGCGGCGCGGGCCGCGGCTCCAGGCCGAAGGTGGTGAAGGCGGTGCGGTCGGGCAGGGGGTAGACGGTCTTGCCGACGAGGGCGTTGAGGATGACGGCGCTGCGCCAGGCGGCGAGGCCGAGGTCGGGGGTGCCGATGCCGTGGGTGTGGGATTCGGCGTTCTGGACGTGGATGGCGCCCTTGACGGAGGGGTCGAGGACGAGCCGGTGGTGTTCGTCGATGCGGGGGCGGCCGTTGGAGTCGCGGCGGATGTAGGGGTCGAGGGCGGCCAGCAGGGTGTCGACGCGGCGTTCGCGGTAGCCGGTGGCGAGGACGACGGCGTCGGTGGTGAGGCGGGAGCGGCTGCCCTGCTGGATGTGTTCGAGGTGGAGTTCGACGCGGGTGGTGCCGACGCGTCCGGCGGTGCGGACGAAGACGCCGGGGGTGAGGGTGACGTCGGGCCAGCCGCCGTGGAGGCTGCGGCGGTAGAGCTCGTCGTGGATGGCGGTGATGGTGTTGTTGTCGATGCCCTGGTGGAGCTGCCACTGCCGGGGCAGGACCTGGTCGCGCACGGGCTCGGGGAGCGTGCGGAAGTAGTGGGTGTAGTCGGGGGTGAAGTGCTCCAGGCCGAGCTTGCTGTACTCCATGGGGGCGAAGGCGGGGGTGCGGGCGAGCCAGTGGAGCTTCTCGCGGCCGGCCGGGCGGTTGCGCAGGAGGTCCAGGAGCACTTCGGCGCCGGACTGGCCGGAGCCGATGACGGTGATGTGCTCGGCGGCGAGCAGGGCGTCGCGGTGGTCGAGGTAGTCGGCGGAGTGCAGGACGGGGACGCCGGGGGCCTCGGCCAGGGGGCGCAGGGGTTCGGGCACGTAGGGGGCGGTGCCGACGCCGAGGACGAGATTGCGGGCGTAGGCGCGGCCGAGGGCGTCGGCTTCGCCCTCGGGGTCGAGCTGGGTGTAGTCGATTTCGAACAGGATGCGTTCGGGGTTCCAGCGGACGGCGTCGATGTGGTGGTTGAAGTGCAGGCCGGTCAGCTGCCGGCTGACCCAGCGGCAGTAGGCGTCGTATTCGGCGCGGTGGATGTGCTGGCGCTCGGCGAAGTAGAAGGGGAAGAGCCGGTCGCGGCTTTTGAGGTAGTTGAGGAATGACCAGGGGCTGGTGGGGTCGACGAGGGTGACGAGGTCGGCGAGCCAGGGGACCTGGAGGGTGGTGTCGTCGATGAGCAGGCCGGGGTGCCAGTGGAAGGCGGGGTTCTGGTCGTAGAAGGCGATGCGCAGGTCGGCCAGGGGCTGGGCGAGGGCGGCGAGGGAGAGGTTGAAGGGGCCGATGCCGACGCCGACGAGGTCGAGGGGTTGGTCGGGGGCGGAGGCGGGGGGCTGCGGGGTCATCGGGTGGTGTGGCCTTCCACGAGTGTCAGCAGGTGTCGGAGGTCGTCGGGGCGGGTGTGGGGGTTGAGCAGGGTGGCCTTGAGCCAGAGGCCCTGAGGGGTGGTGGCGCGGCCGAGGACGGCGTGGCCGGTGTGCAGCAGGCGGCGCCGGGTGCGGGCGGTGGTGCGGGGATCGGCACCGAGGGGGCGGAAGAGGACGGTGCTGATGGTGGGGCGTGAGTGCAGTTCGAGGGCGGGGTGCGCCTCGACGAGGTCGGCGAGGTACTGGGCGTTGGCGCAGACGTGTTCGACGAGGGCCGCGATGCCGCGACGGCCGAGGGCGCGCAGGGTGACGGCGATCTTGACGATGTCGGGGCGGCGGGTCGTGCGCAGGGAGCGGTGCAGGAGGTCGGGCAGCCCGGCCTCGGTGTCGTCGGCGGGGTTGAGGTAGTCGGCGCGGTGCGCCAGGGGGCGCAGGTCGGCTGCGTCGGGGACGGCCAGGAGTCCGGCGGCGACGGGCTGCCAGCCCAGTTTGTGCAGGTCGAGGGCGACGGTGTGGGCGCGCTCCAGTCCGGCGAGGGCCGGTTTGAGGCTGTCGCTGAAGAGCAGGGGCCCGCCGTAGGCGGCGTCGACGTGCAGGCGGGCGCCGTGGGCGTCGCACAGGTCGGCGAGGGCGGGCAGGGGGTCGATGCGGCCGGTGTCGGTGGTGCCGGCGGTGGCGACGACGAGGGTGGGGCCGGGGTGGGGGCGGGCGAGGGCGGCCCGCACGTCGTCGGGGTGCAGGACGCCGGTCGGCGTGGGCAGGACCTCGGGTGCGGGCAGGCCCAGCAGCCAGGCGGAGCGGTGGATGCTGTGGTGCGCGTTGGCCCCGCAGACGACCCGCAGCACAGCCGCGGATCCGGCGGGGGCGGCGCTTCCGCCGCCGGCCGCCGCGAGGGCGTCCCCAAGGGCCGCTTCGCGCGCGGCGGGGATGCCGGGCGGCGGCTCGCCGGCGGCACCCGGGGTGCGTACCCCCGCGGCTTCGCGCGCCAGGAGCAGCGCCAGTTGGTTGGACTCGGTGCCGCCGGTGGTGACGAGGGCGTCGGGTGCGGGGCGGGCCGGGTAGGCGAGGGCGGCCAGGGTGCGGGTGGTGAGGGCTTCGAGGGCGGTGGCGGACGGGGACTGGTCCCAGGAGTCGAGGGAGGGGTTGAGGGCGCTGACGGCGAGGTCGGCGGCCACGGCGAGGGCGAGGGGCGGGCTGTGGAGGTGGGCGGCGCAGCGGGGGTCGGCGGGGTCGGCGGCGCCTTCGGCGAGGGCTTGCAGCAGGGTGTGGAGGGCTTCGTCGGCGCCGGTGCCGTCCTCGGGGAGGACGGGGGTGGCGGTGGCGCGGATGCGGGCGGCGACGGTGTGGGGGCCGCCGGTGGGCAGGGGGCCGCCGCGGGCGGTGGCGCCGCGGGCGAGGGCGTTGAGGGCGATGTCGATGAGGGGGCGCAGGGCGTGGGTGCCTTGGGTGCCGCCCGCGAGGGGGGGTGCGGGGGTGAGGCGGGCCGGGGGCGGCGCGGGCATGGGGGTGCCCCTTCGGTCGGTGGTGCGGTGGTGCGTCGGACGGGTGGGGGTCGTCCGGGCGGGGTGGTGGTGCGGGTGCGGCCCTTTCGGGTCGGGGCGGCCGCACCAGCCGTTGAAGGTACCTGTGCGTGTACGTTCGGTGACATGGGGTGGGGGAGGTTTCGCCCGATGGTGGGTATTGGGGCGGCGATACCTTGTGGTGGGAGCCGGTTGGCCCCTTCGGCCGGGGTGGGTGGCGCGGGGCGGGGTGGGCGGCCCGGTATTGTGCACACCATGGCCATGACTTTTGCTCTCGACGTGGGGCCCCTGAAGCCCGACCTCGCACCGCTCGTTCTGGGTCTGGTGCTCTTCTTCCTCGTGTTCGCCGTGATGGCGAAGGGGATCCTGCCCCGGATCAACAAGGTGCTGGTCGAGCGTGAGCAGGCCACCGAGGGCCGGATGGACGAGGCGGAGGAGACGCGCGCCGAGGCGGCGCGGGTCCACGCCGAGTACCAGGAGCTGCTGGCCGAGGCCCGGCACGAGGCGGCGCGGCTGCGTCAGGAGTCGGTGGAGCAGGGTACGGCGATCATCGCCGAGCTGCGGGCCGAGGGTCAGCGCCAGCGGGACGAGATCATCTCCGCCGGTCACGCGGTGATCGACGCGGAGCGTGCGGTGGCCGAGGCGGAGCTGCGCGAGCAGGTCGGTGTGCTGGCGACGGAGCTGGCGGGCCGGATCGTGGGCGAGTCGATGGCGGAGTACGCGCAGCGCAGCGGCATCGTCGACCGTTACCTGGAGGAGCTGCGGACGGCGAAGGCGTCGGACGCGGCGGGCGAAACCCGCGACTGATCAGCCGGCGAAGCCATAGGCCCGGGCTCCCCGCACCCGTCAGGGTGCGGGGAGCCTTGTCTTTTCCGGGCTCCTTTTCCGGCTCTTCCGGCTCTTTCCGGGTCTTTCCGGCTCTTTTTCCGGGCTCTCAGGAGCGGGCGATGGTCTCGTGGTGGCGGATGACCTCGGCGATGATGAAGTTGAGGAACTTCTCCGCGAAGGCGGGGTCGAGCTTCGCGTTCTCCGCCAGCTGCCGCAGGCGCGCGATCTGGCGCGCTTCGCGGGAGGGGTCGGCGGGCGGCATCTTGTGGGCCGCCTTGAGGTGACCCACCTGCTGCGTGGCCTTGAAGCGCTCGGCGAGCATGTGGATCACTGCGGCGTCGATGTTGTCGATGCTGTCCCGCAGCCGGACGAGTTCGGCCAGGGCGGCCTCGTCGAGGGTGCCGGCGTCGGCGTCGGGGGCACGGTTGTTCTTGTCTTCCACGCCACCGACCCTATGCGGAAGTCGGCGCGGTGATGACCGGCGGGTGCTCCGGGGAGGGGACGCGGGCGCCGTGCCGGGCGCGGAAGCGCACGGGTGGGATGCCGATGCGGCGGGTGAACAGGCGGCTGAAGTAGGCGGGGTCGGTGTAGCCGACGTGGCGGGCGACGGCGGCCACGGGCAGTTCGGTGGCGGTGAGGAGTTCCTTGGCGCGGCCGATGCGGATGCCGAGGAGGTAGTCCTTGGGGCTGCAGCCGGCGCCGCGTCGTACGGCCGAGCGCAGCTCGGTGGGCGTCATGCCGTGGCGGGCGGCGTGCTGGGCGACGGACAGGGGCAGGAAGGCGTCGCGGGCGAGGGCCTGCAGCAGGGGGTCGCTCGCGCGCGGGGCGTCGGTGCCGGCGCGGCACAGGGCGACGAGGAGTTCGTGGACGGCGGCGGAGGTCTCGACTTCGAGCAGGGGGTTGCCGGGGCGGGCGGCGCGGGCGATGCGGGTGACGGCGGCGCGGGCGGTGGTGGCGTCGGTGAGCGGTACGAGCGGGCGGTCGGGGTCGATGCAGCCGAGTTCGGTGTAGGCCTCGACGGCGGGGCCCGTGAAGTCGACGGAGGCCTCGTCCCAGCCGGCGCCGCGGGACGCCCCGTAGTGGTGGGGGGTACCGGGCGGCAGCCACAGCAGGCAGGGCGCGGTGACGGGGCGGGTGCGGCCGTCGGGGGTGCGCAGCCAGCCGCTGCCGGCGCTGATGACGACGGCGGTGTGGTGGTCGGGGGTGCGGGGGCCGACGGGGGGCAGGGCGCCGTGCCGCAGGCCGACGCCGAGGCAGACCAGGCCGAGGCGGTGGTGGACGGCGCGGGGGGTGAAGGAGCGCGCCCAGGAGTGGTACATGCCGCCCTCCGCCCGGTCGTCGGCGTCCCGTCAGCGTCGATCTTCGTCCATGGGCCGCTCCCCCGCCAGAGGGCGACGGCGGGCGTCGGGAGGAATGGCGGCGCGGCCAAGGGGAAGCCGGTTCGTACCAGGACCGGGAACCGAGCCCCGTCCCGCTGGTCACCGGCCGATGACGGTGACCAACGGGACGGAACCCCGTTGCCTGTCTATTGCCCGACGGCGGCGGCGATGAAGCCATTTTTTTGTAAGGGTGCGGGGCAGGGTGTGGGACCGTAGGTTCATGATCGCGAAATTGCAGTGTCTCGTCGTCGACTGCCCCGATCCCCGGGCCCTGGCAGAGTTCTATGCGGCGATCCTGGGATGGCGTGTCGAAGCCGACCAGGAGCCGGAGTGGGTGTGGCTGAGCGAGCCGGACACCGGGCGGCGCATCGCCTTCCAGGGGGTGAAGGGCGAGTACGTTCCCCCGCGCTGGCCGCATCCGGAGCATCCGCAGCAGATGCACCTGGACTTCGACGTGCCGACCCGCCAGGACGTGGAGCGGGCGCGGGAGGAGGTCATCGCGCTGGGGGCGGTGTTCCTGCACGACAGCGGGGGCAAGGAGCGGGGCTTCGTGGTCTTCTCCGACCCCGCGGGTCATCCCTTCTGCCTGTGCTACGGGCAGGAGGGCCAGGCCCCGTAGGGGCCCGGGGCTGTGCCGGTCTGCGGCTGCCGCCGCGTGGGCGCGATCGGCCGGCGACGGCCCGCAGCCGACACGCCACCCCGGGGTCGACTGCGGGCGCGTCGTGGCTTGTCGCGCAGTTCCCCGCGCCCCTACGGGGCGCCGTGGTGGCGCGGAGGAGGATCCGGCCGGACGCGGCCCAGGGCCGGATCGTGCAGCGCCCCGTCAGGGGCGCGGGGCGCCGCGGTCCACCGGGAAGAGGGCGGTGACCTGCCAGCCGCCCTCGGGGGCGGGGCCGGCGGTCAGGCGGCCGCCCATGGCCTTGGCGCGTTCGGCCAGGCCCACGAGGCCGAAGCCGCCGCCGCGGGCGTTCTCGGCGAGCCGGGCGGCGTGCTTGCCGTCGTCGGCGATGCGCAGTTCGACGCCGGCGGGCACGCCGCGTACGCCGATGCGCACGGCGGTGGCGTCGGCGGCGTGCTTGCGGATGTTGGTGAGGGACTCGCGGACGACGCGGTGGACGCCGGCGGCGACTTCGCCGGGGATCCAGGTCTCCATGCCCTTTTCGATGTAGAGGGCGACGGGTGGGCCCGTCCGGGCGAATTCCTCGGTCAGGGCGCGGACCTCGGGCAGGCCGGCGACGGGTTCGGTCTCGGCCCCGCCGCTTTCGCGCAGCACGCGCACCAGGCGGCGCATGGCGCCGAGGGCCTCGCTCGCGGAGGTCTCGATGCGCTGGAAGGTGGCGGCGGCGTCGGCGCCGCTGAGGGCGGTGAAGCGGGCGGCCTGGGCCTGTACGGCGATGCCGGTGATGTGGTGGGCGACCAGGTCGTGCAGTTCGCGGGCGAGTTCGAGGCGTTCGGCGGAGCGGACGGCGGCCATGTCGCGCAGGCGCTGGGTGGCGTGGCCGCGCAGGAGCAGGGAGTAGGTGCCGACGACGACGAGCAGGACGCAGAACAGGGCGGTGAACCAGCCGGGGTGCAGGTCGCGCAGGGGGACGGCGACGATGGCGACGGCGAGCGCCGGCCCGAGGAGGGCGGCGATGCGGTCCGGCGAGCGGGTGAGGACGGCGCTGAGGAGCACCAGCAGGGCGATGTCCTCGCCCATGCCCCACACGACGGTGGGGTGCTGTCCGGTCATCAGGACGCCGGAGGCCGTGCCGGAGACGGCGACGGCCGCGGCGGCGCGGGCGGGCAGCGGGATCCAGGCGTAGGGGACGGCGCACAGGCACACCAGGACGCCGGTGGCCAGGACGACGGCGTGCGGCCGGCTGGGCTGGGTGGCCAGGGCGATGCCCTCGAAGGCGACGAGGAAGAGCAGGGCCGCCGCGAGCACCGCCTTGGCGGCCGCCGCCCGGTGCGGGTGGCGGACGGCCCAGCCGGCCCATCTGCTCACGTGCTGCCCGTGGCCAGCCCGCTCTCCCAGGCCCAGGCGGCGATCTCGACGCGGTTGCGGGCGTCGAGCTTGAGCTGCACGTTGGCCAGGTGGGTCTTGACCGTGGACAGGGAGACGTACAGTTCGGCGGCGATCTCGGCGTTGGTGGCGCCGCGGGCCAGGCAGCGCACGACGTCGGCCTCGCGGTCGGTGAGCGGCTCGGAGGGCTGTTTGAGGGGGGTGCCCGCGGCTGCGGCGGCGGTGGCTCCGGGTGCCATGTCGCGCAGGAGGCGGACGGTGATCGCCGGGGAGATCAGGGAGTCGCCGACGGCGGCGGCCTGCACGGCCTCGACGAGCATGGCGGGGCTGGCGTCCTTCAGCAGGAAGCCCGAGGCGCCGTTGCGCAGCGCGGTGTGCACGTATTCGTCGAGGTCGAAGGTGGTGACGATGACGATGCGGGGGCGCTGGGCGCGCTCGGGCCGGGTGGCGGCCAGGGCGGACAGCCGGCGGGTGACCTCCAGGCCGTCGAGCTTGGGCATGCGGATGTCGAGGAGCAGGACGTCGGGGTCGTGGCGTTCGACGGCTTCCAGGGCGGCCTCGCCGTCGACGACGTCGGCGACGACCTCGATGTCGGGTTGACTCTCCAGGATCATCCGGAACCCGGTGCGGACCATTTCCTGGTCGTCGGCGATGACCACGCTGATCGGCATGCTGTGCCCTAGTTCCTCGAACGCTTGTGGGGTGCGGATGCGGTCGGGCTCCTCCCATGTCACCGGTGGTGCCCGGGTGCCGCAACCGCAGCGGCGTACGGCCGAGCGGGCGGTCAGCCGGCGGTGCGGCCGCCACGCCGCAGCGCCACCCGTACGCCGTAGGCGCCGCCGACGGCGAGCAGGGCGATGCCGCCGACGACGACGGGGGTGCCGACCTCGCCGGCGTCGTGGCTGGCCTTGATCACCTGGCCGGCCTCGACCACGCGCTTGACGGGGTTGCCGGAGGAGTCGTGGGGCGGTTTGCCGTGGTGGCCGGTGCTGCGGTGGCCGCCGGGGGCGGGCGTGTGCGGGGTGACGGTGACGGTGGTGGCGCCGCCCGTGCCGCCGGTGGCCAGGGTGCGGTGGTCCTTGGTGCGGGCCTTGGCGCCGGAGGCGGTGGCGGCGGGGCGGGCGGCCTCGCCGGTGTCGAGGGTGTGCCGGGGCGCTCCGGAGGCGAAGTCGTAGTAGGTGGGCAGACGGCTGCCGTCGAGGCGGGCGCTGAGGGTGGGGCGGGTGGTGTTGCCGCCGAGGATGCGCAGGTGGAGGCGGTCGAGGTCGGCGGCGGGGCGGCCGGTGTCGAGGGTGCGGTGCTGGGTGCCGCGGGTGACGGTCACGCTGGTGCCGCCGCTGCCGGAGCTGAGCCGGGCGCGGCTGCCGTCGGGCAGCAGGACCTGCTGGACGGTGGTGGTGCCGGGGCCGCCGGGGCGGGTGTCGCGGTCGGTCGGCTGGGCCGCGAAGGCGGTCGCCGTCGGGTACACCACGGCGGCGACGGCGGCGGTGAGGAGCGCGGCGGCTGCGACGCGGGGCGCGGCGGACGACGTGACGGACACGGAAGTGGGGCCTTTCCGTAACGGGCGGCTTCAGGGGTGCTCCGCCGGTCCGGCGGGGCCACCCCCTTACGTTACGGATGGATCGGCGCCGCACACCTCGACTGTCCGACCATTCCCGTGTCGGCCGAAAGGATGACGAGGGGGCCCGGGGTCATACCGCAGGCGGGTTCCGGTGGCCGGGTGCGGGCCCGTACCGGCGACGGGGCCGGTACGGGCGCGCGGGGCGAACGGGGTACGGCCGCGGTTCAGCCGCCCAGGCTCGCCGCGGCGGAGGCGATGTCGGAGGCGAAGGTGCTGACCTCGGTGTAGACGCCGGGGTAGCCGGGGCGTGCACAGCCCTGGCCCCAGCTGGTGATGCCGACCTGGATCCAGTTGCCGGAGTCGTCCTTGCGGAACATCGGGCCGCCGGAGTCGCCCTGGCAGGTGTCCACGCCGCCGGTGTCGACGAGGCCGGCGCAGATCTCCTCGCCGGGTATGAGGTTGCCGTAGGCGCCCTGGCAGGTGGTGTCGTCGACGAAGGGCACGTCGGCCTTCTGCAGGTAGCGCTGCTGGCCGCCGCCCTCGCGGGTGGCGCCCCAGCCGGCGACGGTGAAGGTGCCGGTGTTGTACTCCGGGGTGTCGGCGGTCTTGAGGGTGGGCAGGTCGATCGGCCTGGCGAGTTTGATCAGCGCCCAGTCCTTGCCGGAGCCGTTGTAGCCGGGGGCCTGCAGGACGCGGGTGGACCTGACCTTGATCGCCTGGGAGGAGTTGAGGTCGACGACGCCGGCGGTGGCGGTGATGGAGGTGTTGGCGCCGCTGCCGCTGACGCAGTGGGCGGCGGTGAGGACGATCTGGTGGGTGTACAGGGCGCCGCCGCAGCCCATGGACAGCCGCACCATCCACGGGAACTCGCCCTGTGCGGCCGGCACGCCGCCGACGACGCTCGGGCCGGGGGTGGGGCCGGGGTCCTGGGCCGCGGCGCTGCCGACCTGGAGGGAGAGGGCGGCGAGGGCGGCGGTGCCGATGGCGGTGAGTCTTCCGAGCGCCTGGGGGTGATTGCGCAACGGACTTCCTTTCGTGGGAGGTTGTGCGCATTGCACGCGTGGTGGGGTGTGCGTGCTTGTTGGGCGCATGACAATGCGCGAGGTGATTATCGGGCCGCACGGCGCCTGCGCCCCAGCCCCCTTTTCGGACAGTCGCCCGGACGTTCGTTCGGCCGTGTGCAGGCACCCTGGCGGGCCGCGCGGACGCCCCTAGAGTGGAAGGGCACGGGCCGCCGGCCCGCTCCTGTCGTGCCCTTCCCCGAAGGGTGGTGCCGCGTGGCCCCGGACGTCGCGATCGAGCACGGCTTCCCGCACCTGGAGACCGTGCGGGCGGCGATCCACGCCCTGTACAGGCGGCTCTCCTACGACGGGGTGCACTCCTTCGAGGTCAGCGTCCCGCCGGCCGACGTGGCCTTCCCCGACACCGACGACCTCTACCTCGGCGTCCAGCGCGTCGCCCGCGAGATGGTGCGGCACCTGCGGCTGCCGGACGCCCGCATGATCGTCGCCTTCCGCGACATGCGGCACGCCGGCAACGTCGAGCTCGCCGCCGGGCCCGAGTACTTCATCGAGCTCAACTCCCGCTTCAAGACCCACCGCAGGGACATCGGGGCCGCCCTCTCCCACGAGGTCATGCACGTCTACCTGCACCGCCTCGGCCTGGAGTTCGCCGGCACCCGCGACAACGAGATCCTCACCGACACCGCCGCGGCGTACCTGGGTGCCGGCTGGCTGCTGCTCGACGCCTACCGGGAGTCGGAGGTCTCGACGCAGAAGCTGGGGTATCTCACGCCCGAGGAGTTCGGGTACGTACTGGCCAAGCGGGCGCAGGCGTTCGGCGAGGACCCCTCGCCGTGGTTCACCAGCGCCCAGGCCTACGACGCGTACGTCCGCGGCCGTGAGCGCGCCCGGCAGGACGGCCGACGGCCGCCGCTGGCCGCCGCCGGACGGCTGGGGCGCCACCGCTACGCCCGCGACCGGCGGGTGGGCGCGGCGGGGGCGGGCTACGCGTTCGAGGGGGCGCGGGTGACGTTCGCGTGCCCGGAGTGCGACCAGCAGCTGCGGGTGCCGGTGCGGGGGCGCTTCCGCGCGCGGTGCGGGTTGTGCCGCGCGGTGCTGGACTGCGACACCTAGCCGCCCGCGGCGGACCCTCCCCCGCCCCGGGTGCCCGCGGGGGCGGAAACGCTCACTCCCCCCGCGACCACCAGCGGCGCAGCACCTTCTCCGCCGGTTTGCCGTGGGGTGTGTAGGCGAGTTTCTTCGCCGTCTCGCCGCTGTCGGGCCAGTCGTCCCACATCCACCAGCACACGCCCGCCCACCACGGCTTGCCGTCGAACGTCGCCAGGAGGGCCTCGTAGGCGGCCGCCTGTTCCGCGTCGCCGTCGCGCTTGCTGACGGTCCAGGAGTAGGGGGCCGTGGTGGAGCCGCGCTGGCTGACGTAGCCGGCCTCGGTGAAGAGGATCCTGCGCTTGGTGCGGGCGGAGAACGCGGCGAGTTCGTCCACGATCGGCTGCCACGCCTGGCGCAGCCGTGCCGTGTCCGTCGTCGGCTTGTCGCCGAGCGGCCAGTACGCGTCGATGCCGACGAGGTCGAGGTCCTTCCAGAAGGCGACCTTGCGGTACTCGTCGTAGTTGGCGGCGTAGGTCAGCGTGCCCTTGTAGCGCTCGCGCACGGCGGCCACGACGCGGCTCCAGTGCGCGCCGTCGCCGGAGGTGCCCGCCAGTTCGGTGCCCACCGCGAACTGCTCGACGCCCGCGTCGGCGGCCAGCCGCGCGTAGTGGGTGATGAAGCGCTCGTACGCCGCGAACCAGGCGTCCGTGTCGCGGGGGTGGATCTCCGCGCGGTCGCCGCCCTTGGTGAGGTCGACGTGCGGCTTGAGCATGGTCTTCAGGCCGGCGTCGTGGGCGAGGCGGATGATGTGGCGCAGGCCGGCGTCGCCGGCGGTCTCGTCCGTGGTGCGCATGGCCGCGTCGGTCACGGTGTCCTGGTACCAGGTGGGGGTGAAGGTGACCCACCGGGCGCCGGTGTCCGCTATCTGGCGAAGATACGTTCCGGCTTGCGGGCCGGCGTAGTCGTCGGTGTTCCACGAGGGGAGCGTGATGCCGCGCAAGCCGCTCACCTTCCTGCTCGACGAGGGGTCGGGGCTGTCGTCGGGTGCCTCGTCGCCGGAGCCGGAGCATCCGGCGACGAAGAGGACGGCCACCGCCGCGAGTGCGGCGGCCGTCCTCCTCATCACGTTCACTTCGACCGGACTCCTTGGGTCACTGGGCGAGGTCCGTCGGCCCGACGAAGGTGTAGCCGAGGGCCTTGATGCCGTCGATGGTCTGCTTCAGCGGGTCGACGGCGTAGTACGGGTGGTAGAAGAAGCTCGCCACGCCGTCGCGGACGGCCAGGTTGGCCTTGGCCGAGGCGATGAGGTCGGCGGGCAGGCGGGCCGGGTGGTTGTTGTAGGGCAGGGGCTCGTAGTTGCCGATGTTCTCCGGCAGCACGGTCGTACCGTAGACGTCCTTGACGCTGTACGGGAAGAACTGCCCGATGTAGCGCGAGGCGTTCACCGTGCCGCCACTGAGCGTTCCGGCGAAGTACAGGGAACGCTCCAGCCGGTAGGTGTAGTTCAGCCCGAGGGTCTTGTAGTCGGTGGCGGAGGCCGCGTAGTGCGGCGTCGTCCAGATGACCGGCTTCGGCAGCCCGGCGGCGGTGAAGCCGGCGAGCGCGGAGGTCACCCGGCCCTGGGCCCAGACGGCGCTGTCCTCGGCGACGGGCCCGTCGTAGACGACGTTGTTCGAGGCGTCGACGTGGGCGCGGAAGAACTCGAAGTCGTCGCCCGTGACCCCGGTGTAGGGGTTCATCACGTTGCTGTACTGGTGGGTGTAGCCGTGGTTCATCAGCACCGCACCGTGGGAGAGCATGTACTTCAGCGTGGAGACGACCTGCGGGGCCTGGGCGAGGCTGACGGTCTCGGCCTTGCCGCCGTTGTAGACGCCCTTGGGGTCGGTGTAGACCGGGATGACGTTGATGCCGTACGGGATCTTCTGGCCGTAGAGGTAGTCCGCCATGGCCCGCAGTTCGGTCGGGTCCGACTTGGGGCTGATGTCCTCCAGCCGGACGAAGGCCCGGTGGCGTTCGGCGGTGGCCGGGGCGAGGGCGTCGAAGAGGAGGTCCTCGAAGACGATCACGCGGTCCGACTCGGAGACGTAGGTGAAGGGGATCTCACCGAGGTAGGTGAGGTTGGCCGAGCGGATGGCCCACGGCGAGGTGGTGCCGCTGTTGGCGTCGGTGGCGGTGGCCAGCTGGGTGACCGCGGGGTAGCCGGTGCCGGTGACGACGGCCGGGTGCAGCACGCCGCCGTCGAAGCCGGCCGGGATCTTCCGGGTCAGCTGCTGGTTCTTGTACGTGACCTCGGTGATGTTCCCGACGGTGCCGTTGGTCTCGTAGAACGAGTTGGT
The DNA here is from genome assembly GCF_057552455.1 of Streptomyces sp. PKA51. NCBI lineage: Bacteria > Bacillati > Actinomycetota > Actinomycetes > Kitasatosporales > Streptomycetaceae > Streptomyces > Streptomyces sp. PKA51. The sequence goes on along the minus strand of NZ_BAAJPZ010000012.1, from coordinate 47,848 downwards.
CGGGTCCCAGCCGTACTTCTGCTTGAACGCCTCGATGCCGACGGCGTTGGCCATGTTCCAGATGTTGTCGCCGATCCAGTCCACGGGCTTGGACGTGTTCTTGACGTCCTGGTAGAAGGCGGCCGGGACGGCGTCCGGGATGGTGCCGCCGTAGTACGTCGAGCCGACGTAGACGGTGGCGCTGTAGTTCTCGACCATGCCCGCGGTGTAGGCGGAGACGGGCTTGGCGGTGACGGTGCCGAAGTGGCCGGCGAGGTTGGCGATCGCCATGGCGTACAGCTCGCCGAGGTAGCCGTAGGGGCCGGTCGTGTCGTAGAGCACGAGGGCCGAGGTGCCCGGGGCAGCGGCCAGGGTCTGCAGCGGGGCCGAGGCGGTGGTCGTCTTCGGGGCCGGGGTGATCGTGAGCGAGTGGGACGCGCGCTTGCGGTCGTTGCTCAGCTGGGTGGAGACCCAGGACTTCAGATCGCCGGTGCCGGTCGGCGAGACGGAGGCGGGGCCGATGCCCTGCAGGCTGTGCGGCGGGCGGGGCTTGGTGCCGCCGCCGTCTATTGCCGCCTCCGCGCCCGTGGAAAGAGTCGCGCCGCCCACCAGGGCGGCGATGACGGCCAGGACGATCGAGACCCGGGACACCCCTGATCTCGGCCGCATGTTCTTCATTTGGTTCCCCCCAGAATGTCGCGCGGTTGGTCGCGCTGTTGCCGATTCCTCCGTCACTGGCAGGCCGATGGTGTGGAGGTGCCGACAGTTGGCCGATTCTTGTGGGGTGACGGATGGGTGTCAATAGACAACTTTGGTCCAACACGGGCAATGAACGACAAGCCTATTGGACTGGACCGGAGATCACTCCTGTAACACCAAAGCCACCACCAGGCATAACTACCGGTTGGTCCACAGAATTCAGTGTTCCGATTCAACAACTCCCACCATCAACCTCTAAACGCACCGGCCGATCTGATACTTTCCCTGCGCACGCCTCAGGTGAGGGATTGAGGCGCAATCCGGGGGGAACTCATGTACGGAAAACCCGCTCTGGGGACAGTCCTGCCCTTGGCCGGGCTGACGGCGGCCCCAAAAGCACTGCCGGGCATACCCTTTGCGGAGGGTCTGCAGGAAGCGGCCGGAGCCGGCTTTCTTCTCTACTGCGCGATAGCCGCCGTCCTTCTTTCGGCGAAGCTGTGGTTCGTCCTCCGGGGTTCCGGCGGACATTCATGATCAACGAAATTCTGCTGTGGGCGAGCATCGCCATCATCGTGATGGCCGGCTGCTACAACTCCACCCTTTTCACCCTCTCCAGACTCCGCGTCCGCCGCGACCGCGGTCCGCGCGCCGAGCGCCTGTACGTCTTCCTCCTCGCCTGTCTGAACGAGGAGAAGGTGCTCGCGGAGAGCCTCGCCCGCATCACCGCCCTGCCGGCCGGGAATTTCCTGGCCCTCGTCATCGACGACGCCTCCGACGACCGCACCGCCGACATCGTCCGGTCCGTCGCCTCGGACCGCGTACGCCTGCTGCAGCGCACGCTGCCGAACGCACGCAAGGGCAAGGGCGCGGCCCTGAACGCCGGCATCCGGCACCTTCGGGAGTCCGGCATCCTCGACGGGCGCGACCCCACCGACGTCATCGTCTGCGTCGTCGACGCCGACGGCCGCCTCGACCCGCACATCGTCCAGGCGGTCGACCCCTACTTCGACGACCCGCGCACCGGCGCCACCCAGGTCGGCGTGCGCATGTACAACCGCCACAAGGGCCTGCTCGCCCGGCTCCAGGACATGGAGTTCGTCATCTACGGCGACGTCTTCCAGTCCGCCCGGCGCTACTTCGGCAGCGTCGGCATGGGCGGCAACGGGCAGTTCATGCGGCTCGCCGCGCTCGACACCCTGAGCGCGGCGAGCGGCGGGCGCGGGCCGTGGAGCGACTCCCTGACCGAGGACCTCGATCTGGGCGTCCGGCTCATCGCCCGCGGCTGGATCAACCACCACTGCACCACCGCCGCCGTCTCCCAGCAGGCCGTCCTCGACGTGCGCCGGCTGGTGCGCCAGCGCTCCCGCTGGTTCCAGGGCCACCTGCAGTCGGCCAACCTCGTGCCGCTCATCCTGCGCGAGGTGCCCGTACGGGCCGCCGTCGACCTGCTCTACCACCTCTCCAGCCCCGTGCTGATCCTGCTCACCTCGCTGCTCCCGCTGTCCTTCCTCATCGCCGTGGCCGGTGCCGTCATCGGATCCGTGCAGGCCGGGCACCCGCTGCTGTCGCCCATGTGGGTCGTCGGCCCGTACGTGCTGTCGTTCACCGCGGCGTACGCCTACGGCTGGGTGTACCACCGGCGGGAGAAGGGCATCGGGCTCGTCCGTGCCGTCCTGTACTCCCACCTGTTCGTCTTCTACGGCTACATCTGGTTCGCCGCCGGGTGGTGGGGCCTGTGGCGCATGCTCACGGGCAAGCAGACCTGGCTGAAGACCGCGCGCACCTGAGCGCCGCCGGCGACCGCGCGGCACTCCTCCACCAAGTTCGAGCACGCACCTTCCTAGGGAGACCCATGTCCCCGAACGTCATCACCACGCCCGTGCGCGCCATGCTCGTCCTGGGCACGCGTCCCGAGGCGATCAAACTGGCGCCCGTGGCCCGTGCCATGGCCGCCTCTCCCCTGTTCGAACCGCTGGTCGTCACCACCGGCCAGCACCGCGAGATGCTCCACCAGATGCTGCAGATGCTGCAGATCCCGGCGAAGGTGGAGCTCGACGTGATGCGCGAGCGCCAGCAGCTGTCGACGCTGACGGCACGGCTGGTGGACGGCCTCGGCGAGGTCGTCCGCGCCGAGCGGCCCGACCTCGTCGTCGTCCAGGGCGACACCACCTCCGCCCTCACCGGCGCCCTTGCCGCCTTCTACGAGCACGTGCCCGTCGCCCACGTCGAGGCCGGCCTGCGCACCGGGGTGCTGGACAACCCCTTCCCCGAGGAGCTCAACCGGCGGCTCATCGGCCGCATCGCCCGCTGGCACTTCGCCCCCACGCCCCGGGCCGCCGGCCACCTGACGGGCGAGGGCGTCGCCGAGGCCGAGGTGTTCGTCACCGGCAACACCGTCATCGACAACCTGCTGTGGATCCTGCAGCAGGGCACCGGGCGCAGTGCCTTCCGCAGCGACCTGCGGCGCGTCCTGGTCACCTTGCACCGCCGGGAGAACCAGGGCGACAAGATGCGGGCCATGGGCAAGGCGCTGCGCAGGCTGGCCGACCGCGGCGACGTGGAGATCGTGCTGCCGCTGCACAAGAGCCCGGCCGTGCGCGAGGCCCTGCTGCCGGAGCTGACCGGTCACCTGCACGTGCGTATCGTCGAGCCGCTGGACTACGTGGACTTCTCCGCCACCCTCGCCGGCTGCGACCTGGTCCTCACCGACTCCGGCGGCATCCAGGAGGAGGCCCCGAGCCTGGGCAAGCCCGCGCTGGTGCTGCGCACCACCACCGAGCGGCCGGAGGCGGTGGAGGCGGGGGCCGCGCGGCTGGTGGGCACCGAACCGCAGGTCATCCTGGAGGCGGCGATGCACCTGCTGGACGACGCGGAGACCTACGGACGGATGGCGAGCGCGGGCAACCCGTTCGGGGACGGGCGGGCCACCGAGCGCATCGTGGCCCAGCTCGCCGAGGACTTCGGGGCGGACGCCGAAGCGCCTGCCGCGCCCGAGCCGCTGGTCGCCACGCAGCCCGACTGAGCGGGGCCATACTCGACGGCATGACCAGACGCCGGCTCCTCGTTCTCGTCCTGTTGGTGGTCGCCGCGGTGGCGGGTATCGCCATAGCCGTGAGCACCATCTGGGAGAACAGCGGGGAGCCGGAGCGGCCGTGGGCCGAGGGTTCGGTCCACGGCCCCTGGCGGTCGGTCTTCGACGGGCACGGGGAGAACATCGGCCGGCACGACGGCCTGGCCCTGTCCCCCAGGCCCTCGCGGGAGGCCGGCGAGACCCACGCCGGGCTCATCGTCTCCGTCCGCCGCTACGGGGACGTGGACTTCCGGGCCAAGATGCGCACGCTCGCCCAGCTGCGCACTCCCCGGCCGAACCCGTGGGAGGTGCCGTGGCTGGTGTGGGCGTACAGCGACCCGGAGCACTTCTACTACGTGACCCTCAAGCCGAACGGCTGGGAGCTCGGCAAGCGGGATCCGGCGTACCCGGGCGGGCAGCGGTTCCTCGCGACCGGCTCGGAGCACTTCCCCGTCGGCCGGGCCTCCGACGTGCGCGTCGCACAGCGCGGCGGGCGGATGGAGGTCAGCGTGGACGGCAAGGGGCTGGTGGCGTACGAGGACCACGAGCGGCCGTACACCGGCGGCAGCGTGGGGGTGTACACCGAGGACGCCCGGGTGCTGTTCACCGACATCTCGGCGCAGGAGCCGGAGCAGGAGTGACGGCGCCCGCCCCTCGGGCCGGGGACGGGCGGGCGCCGGGCTGGTGGGAACCGGTGGCCGTCAGACGGCCAGGGCCCGGTCGGTCGGCCGGATCGGGGCGGGCAGGGTGCTGGTGCCGGTCAGGTAGCGGTCGACACCGCGGGCGGCCGAGCGGCCCTCGGCAATGGCCCAGACGATGAGCGACTGGCCGCGTCCGGCGTCGCCGGCGACGAAGACGCCGGGCACGTTGGTGGCGAAGTCGGCGTCGCGGGCGATGTTGCCGCGCTCGTCCAGCGCCAGGCCGAACTGCTCGACGAGACCGTTGGTCCGGTCGGTGCCGGTGAAGCCCATGGCGAGGGTGACGAGCTGGGCGGGGATGCGCCGCTCGGTGCCGGGCCTGGGTTCGATCCTGCCGCCGGCGAACTCGACCTCCACCAGGTGCAGCCACTGGACGTTGCCGTCCTCGTCGCCTTCGAAGTGGGTGGTGGAGACGGAGTAGATGCGCTCGCCGCCCTCCTCGTGGGCCGAGGTGACCTTGTAGAGCATGGGGAAGGTGGGCCAGGGCTGGCCCGCGCTGCGCTCCTCCCCGGGCCGGGGCATGATCTCCAGCTGGGTGACGGAGGCCGCGCCCTGCCGGTGGGCGGTGCCGACGCAGTCGGCGCCGGTGTCGCCGCCGCCGATGACGACGACGTGCTTGCCCTCGGCGCTGATCGGGGAGACCGTCAGGTCGCCCTCCTGCACCTTGTTGGCGAGCGGCAGGTACTCCATGGCGAAGTGGATGCCCTTGAGCTCGCGGCCGGGGACGGGCAGGTCGCGGGAGGTGGTGGCGCCGGCGGCGACGACGACGGCGTCGTAGCGCTTGCGGAGCGTGGCGGCGTCGATGTCCCGGCCGATCTCGATCTCGGTGCGGAACTTGGTGCCCTCGGCGCGCATCTGCTCGATGCGGCGGTTGATGTGCCGCTTCTCCATCTTGAACTCGGGGATGCCGTAGCGCAGCAGGCCGCCGATGCGGTCGGCGCGCTCGTAGACGGCGACCGTGTGGCCGGCGCGGGTCAGCTGCTGGGCGGCGGCCAGGCCGGCGGGGCCGGAGCCGATGACGGCGACGGTCTTGCCGGAGAGGCGCTCGGGCGGCTGGGGGGTGACGTGGCCGGCCTCCCATGCCTTGTCGATGATGGTGACCTCGACGTTCTTGATGGTCACGGGCTGCTGGTTGATGCCGAGCACGCAGGCGGCCTCGCAGGGGGCGGGGCACAGCCGGCCGGTGAACTCGGGGAAGTTGTTGGTGGCGTGCAGGCGTTCGCCGGCGGCCCGCCAGTCGTCGCGGTAGGCGTAGTCGTTCCACTCGGGGATCAGGTTTCCGAGCGGGCAGCCGTTGTGGCAGAAGGGGATGCCGCAGTCCATGCAGCGACCGGCCTGCTTGCTGATGACGGGCAGGAGCGAGCCGGGGACGTACACCTCGTTCCAGTCGCGGACGCGTTCGGCGGCCGGACGGGTGCGGGCGAGGACGCGGTCGGTGGTCAAAAAGCCCTTCGGGTCAGCCATGGGTCGCCGCCTCCATCATCTTCTCGTGGGTCTCGGTCTCGGTCAGACCGGCTCGCTCGGCGGCGTCCTTGGCGGCGAGCACTGCCTTGTAGGTGGGGGGCACGACCTTGCGGAAGCGGGCCGCTGCCGCCGCCCAGTCGGCGAGGAGGGCGGCCGCGACGGTGGAGCCGGTCTCCTCGTGGTGGCGGCGCACGAGGTCGTGCAGCCGGGTCCGGTCGGTGTCGTCGAGTTCCTCGACGGCCGTGGCCAGTTCCTTGTTGACGTTCTCGGGGGCGAGGTCGAGGACGTAGGCGACGCCGCCGGACATGCCGGCCGCGAAGTTGCGGCCGGTGGGGCCGAGGACGACGGCGCGGCCGCCGGTCATGTACTCGCAGCCGTGGTCGCCGACGCCTTCGGAGACGACGGTGGCGCCGGAGTTGCGGACGCAGAAGCGCTCGCCGACGCTGCCGCGCAGGAACAGCTCGCCGCCGGTGGCGCCGTAGGCGAGGGTGTTGCCGGCGATGGTGGAGTACTCGGCGAGGTGGTCGGCGCCGCGGTCGGGGCGGACGATGATGCGGCCGCCGGACAGGCCCTTGCCGACGTAGTCGTTGGCGTCGCCCTCCAGGCGCAGGGTGATGCCGCGCGGCAGGAAGGCGCCGAAGGACTGGCCCGCGGAGCCGGTGAAGGTGATGTCGATGGTGTCGTCGGGCAGGCCCGCGCCGCCGTAGCGCTTGGTCACCTCGTGGCCGAGCATGGTGCCGACCGTGCGGTTGATGTTGCGGATGGGCAGCTGGGCGCGGACGGGCTGGGGCTCCTCGGTGCCGACGACGTCCAGGGCGTCGGCGGCGAGCTTGATGAGCTGGTTGTCCAGGGCCTTGGCCAGGCCGTGGTCCTGCTCGGCGATGCGGTGGCGGACGGCGCCGGCGGGCAGGTCGGGCACGTGCAGCAGCGGCTTCAGGTCCAGGCCCTGGGTCTTCCAGTGCCGCACGGCGCGGGTGACGTCGAGGAGTTCGGCGTGGCCGACGGCCTCTTCCAAGGTGCGGAAGCCCAGTTCGGCGAGGAGTTCGCGGACCTCCTCGGCGATGAACTCGAAGAAGTTGACGACGAAGTCGGCCTTGCCGGTGAAGCGTTCGCGCAGCACCGGGTTCTGGGTGGCGATGCCGACCGGGCAGGTGTCCAGGTGGCACACGCGCATCATGACGCAGCCGGAGACGACCAGGGGGGCGGTGGCGAAGCCGAACTCCTCGGCGCCGAGGAGGGCGGCGATCACCACGTCGCGGCCGGTCTTGAGCTGGCCGTCGGTCTGCACGACGATGCGGTCGCGCAGGCCGTTGAGCAGCAGGGTCTGCTGGGTCTCGGCCAGGCCGAGCTCCCAGGGACCGCCGGCGTGCTTGAGGGAGGTCAGCGGCGAGGCGCCGGTGCCGCCGTCGTGGCCGGAGATGAGGACGACGTCGGCGTGGGCCTTGGAGACGCCGGCGGCGACGGTGCCGACGCCGACCTCGGAGACCAGCTTGACGTGGATGCGGGCGGCCGGGTTGGCGTTCTTCAGGTCGTGGATGAGCTGGGCGAGGTCCTCGATGGAGTAGATGTCGTGGTGCGGGGGCGGGGAGATCAGCCCCACGCCGGGCGTGGAGTGCCGGGTCCTCGCGACCCAGGGGTAGACCTTGTGGCCGGGCAGCTGGCCGCCCTCGCCGGGCTTGGCGCCCTGGGCCATCTTGATCTGGATGTCGTCGGCGTTGACGAGGTACTCGCTGGTGACGCCGAAGCGCCCGGAGGCCACCTGCTTGATCGCCGAGCGGCGGGCCGGGTCGTACAGGCGCTCGGGGTCCTCGCCGCCCTCGCCGGTGTTGGACTTCGCGCCCAGCCGGTTCATGGCGATGGCGAGGGTCTCGTGGGCCTCGCGGGAGATGGAGCCGTACGACATGGCGCCGGTGGAGAAGCGCTTGACGATCTCGCTGACGGGCTCGACCTCGTCGAGGGGGACGGGCTTGCGGTCGCTGGTGAAGCCGAACAGGCCGCGCAGGGTCATCAGCCGCTCGGACTGCTCGTTCACGCGCTGCGTGTACTGCTTGAAGATGTCGTAGCGGCGCTCGCGGGTGGAGTGCTGCAGGCGGAAGACCGTCTCGGGGTCGAACAGGTGCGGCTCGCCCTCGCGGCGCCACTGGTACTCGCCGCCGATCTCCAGCCGGCGGTGGCTGGCGGGGATGCCGGTGGCGGGGTACGCCTTGGCGTGCCGCTCGGCGACCTCGCGGGCGACGACGTCCAGGCCGACGCCGCCGATCTTGGTGGCGGTGCCGTGGAAGTAGGTGTCGGTGAACTCCTCGTCCAGGCCGACGGCCTCGAAGACCTGGGCGCCGCGGTAGGAGGCCACGGTGGAGATGCCCATCTTCGACATCACCTTCAGCACGCCCTTGCCGAGCGCCTTGATGAGGTTGCCGATGGCCTCCTCGGGGGTGATGTCGGACAGGAAGGTGCCGGCGCGCAGGAGGTCCTCGACGGACTCCATCGCCAGATACGGATTGACGGCCGCCGCGCCGTAGCCGATGAGCAGGGCGACGTGGTGGACCTCGCGGACGTCGCCGGCCTCGACCAGCAGGCCCACCTGGGTGCGCTGCTTGGTGCGGATGAGGTGGTGGTGGATGGCGGAGGTCATCAGCAGGGACGGCACCGGCGCGTGCTCGGCGTCGGAGTGCCGGTCGGAGAGCACGATGAGCCGGGCGCCGTCGGCGATGGCGGCGTCCGCCTCGGCGCACATCGTCTCCAGGCGGGCGGCGAGGGCCTCGCCGCCGCCGGCGACGCGGTAGAGGCCGGAGAGGGTGACGGCCTTGAAGCCGGGCAGGTCGCCGTCGGCGTTGATGTGGATGAGCTTGGCGAGCTCGTCGTTGTCGATGACCGGGAAGGGCAGGGTGACGCTGCGGCAGGAGGCCGCGGTCGGCTCCAGCAGGTTGCGCTGGGGGCCGAGGGAGGAGATCAGCGAGGTGACGAGCTCCTCGCGGATGGCGTCCAGCGGCGGGTTGGTGACCTGCGCGAAGAGCTGGGTGAAGTAGTCGAAGAGCAGGCGCGGCCGGGCGGAGAGCGCGGCGATGGGCGAGTCGGTGCCCATTGAACCGATCGGCTCGGCGCCGGTCCTGGCCATGGGGGCGAGGATGACGCGCAGCTCCTCCTCGGTGTAGCCGAAGGTCTGCTGGCGGCGGGTGACCGAGGCGTGGGTGTGCACGATGTGCTCGCGCTCGGGGAGGTCGGCGAGCTCGACGAGCCCGGCCTGCAGCCACTCCTGGTAGGGCTGTTCGGCGGCGAGGCCGGCCTTGATCTCGTCGTCCTCGATGATGCGGCGGGCCTCGGTGTCGACGAGGAACATCTTCCCGGGCTGGAGGCGGCCCTTGCGCACGACCTTGGCGGGGTCGAGGTCGAGGACGCCGACCTCGGAGGAGAGCACGACGAGGCCGTCGTCGGTGACCCAGTAGCGGCCGGGGCGCAGGCCGTTGCGGTCGAGGACGGCGCCGACGAGGGTGCCGTCGGTGAAGGTGACGCAGGCCGGGCCGTCCCAGGGCTCCATCAGGGTGGAGTGGTACTGGTAGAAGGCGCGGCGGGCGGGGTCCATGGAGGGGTGGTTCTCCCACGCCTCGGGGATCATCATCAGCACGCTGTGCGGCAGCGAGCGGCCGCCGAGGTGGAGCAGTTCCAGGACCTCGTCGAAGGAGGCGGAGTCGGAGGCGTCGGGCGTGCAGACGGGGAAGAGGCGCTGCAGGCTGTCGTTGTCGCCGAACAGGCCGCTGGCCAGCTGGGATTCGCGGGCGCGCATCCAGTTGCGGTTGCCCTTGACCGTGTTGATCTCGCCGTTGTGGGCGACGAAGCGGTAGGGGTGGGCGAGCGGCCAGCTGGGGAAGGTGTTGGTGGAGAAGCGGGAGTGGACGAGTGCGATGGCGGTGGCGAACCGCCGGTCGGACAGGTCGGGGAAGAACGGCTCCAGCTGCCCGGTGGTGAGCATGCCCTTGTAGACGAGGGTGCGGGCGGAGAGGGAGGGGAAGTAGGTGTCCGCCTCGCGCTCGGCGCGCTTGCGCAGGGCGAAGGCCTTGCGGTCGAGGGCGAGTCCCTCGCTGACCCCGTCGGTGACGAACAGCTGCCGGAAGTCGGGCATGGTGGCCCGGGCGGCGGCGCCGAGGAGCTCGGGGGCGACGGGGACGGGGCGCCAGCCGAGGACGGTCAGCCCCTCCTCGGCGGCGATCGTCTCGATGCGCGAGACGGCTTCGGCCGCCTGCCGGTCGTCGGCGGGCAGGAAGGCGATGCCGACGGCGTACGCGCCGGGGGCGGGGAGGGTGAAGCCCTCGACGCATCCGCGCAGGAAGGCGTCCGGGACCTGCGTGAGGATGCCGGCGCCGTCGCCGGAGTCCGGGTCGGATCCGGTGGCGCCGCGGTGCTCCATGTTCCGCAGGACGGTGAGCGCCGCTTCCACGAGCTCGTGGCTCGCGTCGCCGGTGAGGGTCGCGACGAAGCCGACGCCACAGGCGTCGTGTTCGTTGCGGGGGTCGTACATCCCCTGCTGGGCGGGGTGGGATGCGTGGCGCATCGGCGCTCCCGTCGTCGTCTTGGCAGTCATGGCGTGATGCATGTGCCGAGGGACGACGCTGGCCCTCCGCGAAGAAGAATGTGCTGCGCGCTGAGAAATTTGGTGCAGGTTACATGATGGGCTGCTTCCCGAAAAGTGGAAGCAACATTCCAGCATGTGGACAGCGGGCCGTGCTTGCGGACGGCTGCAGCAGGGGGCGGGCGCTCCGAGGGCCCCGGGATCGCCGGGCCGGGCACCGCAGGGGACGGATCGCACAGCTACGGCGGCGTTGCCCAACTGCGCTCACGGATTGTGCCCCGCCGCCGGGATCCCGAAACAATCCGGTAACCGGACACCACTGGTTATGCGGCGGAGCGCATAGGATCACCCGACAGCGGTGCCGAATGCAATACCCAGGAGGTACGTCACACCGGCGGCCGCGCCGCCGAGCAGCAGCTGCCGCAGCCCGCTGTACCACCAGGTACGCGCCGTCACACGGGCCACTACGGCCCCGCAGGCAAACAGACCCACCAGCGCCAGCAGCACCGCCGGCCACAGCTCGCTGGCGCCCAGCAGGTACGGCAGGACGGGCAGCAGCGCGCCCAGCGCGAACGAGGCGAACGAGGAGACGGCGGCCACGGCGGGCGAGGGCAGGTCACCGGGGTCGATGCCGAGCTCCTCGCGGGCATGGATCTCCAGCGCCTGCTCCGGGTCCTTCGACAGCTGCCGGGCCACCTCGCGGGCCAGCTTCGGCTCCACGCCACGGGACTCGTACAGCGCCGCGAGCTCCTCCAGCTCGTCGGTGGGGTGCTTGCGCAGCTCGCGCCGCTCGACGTCCAGCTCGGCGAGGACCAGGTCGCGCTGCGAGGCCACGGAGGTGTACTCCCCCGCCGCCATCGAAAAGGCGCCGGCCGCCAGACCGGCGAGCCCGGCGATCACGATCGTGCCGGAGGAGGCGCTGCCGCCGGCGACGCCGGTCATCAGGGCGACGTTGGAGACGAGCCCGTCCATCGCCCCGAACACGGCGGGCCGCAGCCAGCCGCCGTTCACATCGCGGTGCGTGTGATTGTCGCGGTGGGCTATGTGCGTGGCCGCGGCCGTATCGAGGACAGCCATTGCTCCGGGTGCTCCCTTGGATCCAGGGGGCGAAGACCCTGCGCCCCGCCCCTCTGCTCTCGACGGTAGGCACGCAAGGCCGTGATCCGCTAGCAAGGAAGGCCGAACTTACCTCGCTGACCTGCGGTTTTGCGACGGGGGCAACGAAAAAGGCCCCCGCGGCGGAAGATTCCGCCACGGGGGCACGGGAGCGCCGGGGGCGCGAGGGTGTCAGAGCTTCTTGCTCTCGGGCGCGGGCTCGGGCGCGGACGTGGCCTCGGGCGCGGGCTTGGACGCGGCCTCGGGCTCGGACTTGGTGAGGTCGGCCTTGGGCTCCGCGCCGGCGGGCGCGGTCTCCGTGGTGGCGTCCTCCAGGGCACCGGGCTCGACGACGGCCTCCCGCCCGGGGACGCGCTTGTGGGAGACGACGATGTAGGCGACCGCGGCGAGGAAGAGCAGGATCGCCGTCCAGCCGTTGAGGCGCAGGCCGAGCACGTGGTGGGCGTCGTCGACGCGCAGGTACTCGGTCCAGAAGCGGCCCACGGTGTACGCGGCGACGTACACCGCGAAGGCCCGGCCGTGCCCCAGCTTGAAGCGGCGGTCGGCCCAGATCACCAGCGCGGCGACGCCGAGGCACCACAGCGACTCGTACAGGAACGTCGGGTGGTACGTGCCGCCCACGCGGCCGATCGCCGGGTCGGGGTCGATCTTCAGCGCCCAGGGCACGTCGGTGGGCCGGCCGTAGAGCTCCTGGTTGAACCAGTTGCCCCAGCGCCCGATGGCCTGCGCGATCGCGATGCCGGGCGCAACGGCGTCGGCGTACGCGGGCAGCGGGATCCCGCGCCGGCGGCACCCGATCCAGGCACCCACGGCACCGAGCGCGACGGCGCCCCAGATGCCGAGGCCGCCCTCCCACACCTTGAAGGCGTCGACCCAGTTCCGACCGGAGCCGAAGTACAGCTCGTAGTCGGTGATCACGTGATAGAGCCGCCCGCCGACGAGCCCGAAGGGCACCGCCCACACGGCGATGTCCGCCACGGTCCCGGCCCGGCCACCGCGCGCGACCCACCGCTTGTTGCCGAGCCAGACGGCGACGAAGACACCGATGATGATGCAGAAGGCGTAGCCGCGCAGCGGGATCGGCCCGAGGTGGATCACGCCGGTCGAGGGGCTGGGGATGTATGCGAGTTCCATGACAGCTACGAACCTACCGTGTGCGGCGCCGGAGTCCCAGAGTGGGCTTCGGGATCACTTACTCTCAGTAGCACCCCGGGCATTTACCAGTCGCGTGTTCCGGAGATCGCCCTCAGAGAGGATCCAGGTGACCCCACAGCGACCAACGATGCCTTCAAGGGTCAAGAGCGCACGAATAGCGCTGCTCGTTCTGGCCGGCTTCGGCATCCCCGCGGGCGTGCTGCTACTGGCGGGAGCGGCTGTGGGCATCGAAGATCTTTCGTATTTGACCGGCGCCCTCCTCTTGATGCAAGGCGCCGTAGCACTGCTCCTGGCTGCGAGGTTCCAGACCCGAGGGATGGCCGTCCGGAACGGCGTGGTGGTCTTCGGCTCGGTCATCGTGGTCGAAGACGTGGTGAGCTTCGCGACCGGCAAGGGCCTGCCCATCGTGGCGATCGTCTTCGGCCTGCCAATCCTTATCGGCTCGGTACCGAAGGAGGCCGTGGCCTGGTTTACCCGACCGAAGCGGGCACAGGATGTCGGGTCCGGTGAGGTGCTGCCTTCGTAGCGTGACGGTCGTAAGGAAACGGAAGGAGGGGCCGGGAGTGCTCCAGCAGCTGAACCGGGCCATGGACCACATCGAGGAGTGCCTCGACGGGCCACTCGACGTGGCGGATCTCGCACGGATCACGATGACGTCGGAGTACCACTTCCGGCGGTTGTTCTCGGCACTGGCGGGGTTGCCGCTGTCCGAGTACGTCCGCCGGCGGCGGCTGACGGTCGCGGGGGCGGAGGTCCTGGCGGGCGAGCGCACGCTGCTCGACATCGCCGTCCGGTACGGCTACGGCTCCGCCGAGGCCTTCGCCCGCGCGTTCCGTGCGATGCACGGCGTCGGCCCGGGCGAGGCCCGGCGCAACGGCGCGGCACTGCACTCCCAGCCCCGGATGTCCTTCCGCCTCATCGTCGAAGGGAACAGCAGCATGCGATACCGGATCGTGGAGAAGGACGAGTTCCAGGTGGTCGGCGCGAAGGCGCGCCTGCCGCTTGTGCACCTGGGGCCGAACCCGGCGATGGTCACGGTCCTGCAGGGGATCGACCCGGGGACGCGGCAGCAGCTGGAGGAGCTCGCCGACCGCTCGCAGGAAGGGCCGCGCGGCATGATCAGTGTCTGCGACGACCTCGACCCGAGCCGTGCGGAGGGCACGGAGTTCGATTTCTACTTCGGAGCGGTGACGAACGCGGCGGACGGCCACGGCATCTCCGGCACGGCCACCCTGGCGGTGCCCGCCGGCACCTGGGCGGTCTTCGAGCACACGGGCCCGTACCCGGAGGCGCTCCAGTACCTGTGGCGCGACGTGTTCACCCAGTGGTTCCCCTCCAACCCCTACATCAGCCGCCCGGGCCCGGAGATCCTGCGCACGGCGATATCCCCGGACGGCAAGGAGGCGGAGGCCGAACTGTGGATCCCGGTGGAGCGCGCACCGGTGGCGTAAGGCGTCGGATGCTGGGCGTGCTCAGCGGGCCGCCAAGGCCCGCTCGAGCGCGTCCCGGTGCTCCTGCGTCCATGCCGCACCCCGCTGATCCGCCGGCAGCCCGGCCAGCCCGGCGGTGAAGTGGTCGACGGCTTCGTCGTAACGCCCGAGGGCGAGGGTGCACAGCCCAATGTTCAGCCGGTTGAACTCGGGGGTGAGCCAGTACTCCGTGGCGGGAGGCGGCACTGCGGCGGCCGCGGCGGCCAGTCGCTCGCCTTGCTCGGCCACGCGCAACGCTTGATCCGTCTCCCCCAGCGCCGCCAGCCCTGCGGCGGGCTGCAGCAGATCCCCCACCTTCTGAGCTGGGTGCGCACCAGGGGTAGTGGCAGCGACGGCGTACCTGCGGGCCACAACCTGCTGCCGCCCCTGCTGACGAGCGAGATACCCCCGGAAGTTCAACGCCTGGGCGACGAGAGTCCCGTCCTCGATCGCGTCCGCCAGCTCCAGGGCCTGTGTCAAATAGACCACGGCTTCATCGCCACGCCGCACCTGGGCGAGCATCCAACCGGCGAACGGCGCGAATTCGGAGGCAACAGCTGCCAGCTGTTCGCAGTAGGGACAGCGTGCTTGCTTGAGCATGCGGCTGATGTCCTTGACGTGCAGGAGGGTCGCGGGAATGACCAACTGCGGGCTGAGTACATCGTCAAGGCGCCGATAGCCGGCCAGCACGCGGCTCAGGGCATCCACCGTGCTTTCGTCGACGCGCGGGGGCCGCCGAGCGCTACGGGCAACGCGCGACCGGTCGTCGGGGCCCGACACCACCCCCACCAGCGCGTCACCGGTTCCGAGCAGGTCGTCCAAGGCCTTCGCCAATTGCAGGGACGCCTGCTGCTTCCCATTGAGTACGCGGGAGAGGTATGCCAGGTCGTACTGGATCGCGCGAGCAGCGGCGCTCATGGAGTAGCCGCTGTCCCTCAGTGCACGACGGGCAAGGTCAGCGAAGTCGCTCACGGTGAACCCCTAGGCATTGACTGGGCCTGCAAGTTTAGTCAAGTCAGGTCAACTGCCGCGTGACAAAGGCCCGATCAGATGATGGACAGCACGACCGGAACCCCCGCGACCGTGCGACCGGCCCGGGGCATGGCCAACGCTGACAAGGAGCGTCGACGTGTCCGACGTTATCTCTCAATGGTTCCGCCGAGTAAGAGCACTGTTTGTGCGGGCTGGTTCACCGGTGCGCGCTCACGCCGGTCGCCCGAAGGAGGCGACCGAAGTGTTGCTGGTGAGGTCTTCCCGTGCGAGACCGCGCGCGGCATCGATTTCCGCCCACGCGGGAGGCGCGAAGCGGAGGTGGCTCGATGAGTACGGCTGCGGACAAGGTGCCGGCTCCGACGCAGGGGGACGAGCCCGAGTCGAAAGCGTCCTCCGAAGACCTGCCCCGATCCAAGGTCGCCAAGGCCAACCGGGGCAGCCGGCGGAGGTCGGAGCCGTGACGGGCGAGCAACCCGTCGAGACAGCGGTTGCCACGCCGCTCCCCTGCCGTCCGCGCTGCGAAGCGCGCCGGCACATCAAGCGCAAACGGACCGAGGCCCTGGCGATTGGCGACCGCACGGGCGCGGCGGCGATGGCTACGGCGATGAGCGTGCACCTGCGCATGGCGCACGCCTGAGAACGCATGACAGCCCGCCCCGACGCACCGGGGCGGGCTGTCGTTGTTGTGTCATGGGCTATTTGCCCGACACAATCACCGAGGTTTCACAAGGTTTCGGCTGTCAAACGACAGAACCCACGACCTCATATGTCGGCTCTCCTTCGAACAGCGGAATGAACAGCTCTCCACTTAGCCCCAGACAGAGGAACTCCGTGAAAGGCATGTCAAGGAACACCCAATCCCCCATGTGGACCACGACCCCCCACGATTGATCGCCGCGCCCGGGAGGCCGCAGGAAGAGGTGATTACCTGAGCTCGTCCTTCCGACAGGGAAAAACCCTCCCTCGGCCGGATAAACCGGATACGGATACTCGTCCGGATCTTCCTCATTCAGGCATTCGTAAGTGTCAGCGACATCTTCCAAGAACTTACCGAGATTGAGCCCCTGGCCTCCTGTCTCACCTCTAGGGTGGAACAGGAGAAGATTGTCATTGAGATAGCAGGGCCCGTATGCCGAGATGAACTCCTTGTAGTCCTCGGGCAATGACACGCCCACCGACGTCTCGAAATCTTCCCAGTCCTGATCGACATCGCCGTTGACCCGAGGCCTGCCAAGCAGGCTAGTGACTCCTCGTGAGACGACCACCCGAAGTCCTTTCAGAGCAGGTATAGCCACCCTTGGGCCTGTTGTAGACAGTGCAGTCGAGGCGATATCCGCTCTCGCCCACCGCATGCATCTTAATCTCTGTGGGGATGGCCGGGTCCGCCCCCCCGTAGACGGGCAGCACACCATAGATGACGGATTGACTGTGCGCTGCCTTGGTCACGTCGTTCTCCAGAGCCAGCATATCCGGAGAGTTTGTGTACTTCTGATAGCCAGCGACAAAGTTGCGCAGGGTATCCCGAGCACCTCCCATTTGGTTACCGATGACGTGGAGTCTGGCTCGATTATCCGCCGGCAAACGATCAAATCCTGCCGGGTCCCACATGGGGTCCTCCCGATAGGGCCTCAGGTCGAACTCGTTGATGGTCGCCACGGCGCCAGTCGCACGACAGTCGCCGGGCCCCGGACCGAATCGGGTCATAGGGGCGTAGTAGAACGCTGGATTGTCCGAAGGGAAGTCCAACGAACAAGGCTCCTTGGTGTTCTTCCTCATGCCGCTAGCTCCGGACCCTCCTTCACCCAGATCATGCTCGATATCTTCATCGGGGAACATCAGCTCCAACTCGTCCATACCGGCGTTGTCCACCGGCGCCCTGTGAGGACTCGAGTTGTGGGGTGCATCCGGTGTGAACAGCGCAATTGCCGCGAGGTCGATCAGGGCCTGGGCCGTGACCGTCACAGCGGTCGCGGCAACGGCAGTGGCAGCAGTAACGGCCGCTCCGGTGAAGGCGACCACAGGGCCGACCAGAGTCGGCGCAGAGATCGGATGGTGCCCCCGATTTGGGTTTTGAATGATCGGCGGCTCCGGCGGCTTTACGATACGTATAGGCCGATTATGATGGACAGGTGAACGACGCGGCTGATCGTCGTCGTCATCACCGTAGTAATAGCTGCCGTCATCATCGTCTCCCACGTATCGCAGAGATTCGATGCGAGACGACTCCGATCCACCAGCCAGTGAGCGCTGAAACTCGGCCTGCCGCTCGAGAGCCGACTGGTTACGACTGTTCATGCAGAAGGTGAAGTTACTGAGGCTTCCAAAGCATCCGTCATCTGCAGTTGGGGTCGGCGCTTCAACATTAATCAACATATTGAGGAGCTCACATGCAACTCCACAAATATCTGGATATCGTCCGAACTTCTTATGTCCATCCGGATCGGTGTAATCCAGAGGGTCACCGTTGCTGTACAAATATCGGTTGGCCTCAGCCGACGGGCTCGGGGTGAGCTGCCATGTGTCGCGCGACCCGAAGCGGCCCGTGCTCGGCTGGTACCAGCGGGCGGCCATGTTGACGTCGCCGGTCGACGGGTCCGTCCAGCCCGACTGGTAGCCGAGCGACGAGCGCGCGCCCGCCTTGGCGCGCACCGAGCCGAACGGGTCGTAGGACGTCGAGCCCAGCACCTTCGTGCCGTCGGCCGACAGGCCCGCCACCACGTCCGTGTGCTGGTCGGTCAGCGACCGCTGCGCGGTCGTGCCGTCCGTGGTGCCCAGCAGCGCTCCACCCGGTGTGCGGCTGTACGTGCTGGAACCGTCCGAGACGAGGTTGTTGGAGCCACCGTCGTATGTGAAGGCAGTGTTGCCTCGACGGGTGACGCGATCCAGGGAGTCGTACCCGTACGTCGCATCGCCGTCGGTGATGCGACGCTCGAAGGCGTCATGAGCCAGGGTTCGCTTGCCATTGCCCATGTCGACCCACGAGAGCGTGCCCCGCGGCGTGTAGCCGTAGCGTGTGGTGCCGTCCGTCAGCTGGCGGTTGGCCTCGTCGAACGTGGCCGACATGTCGCCGGACTTGATGCGGTTGCCCGCGTCGTCCCACGCATACGTCGTGGTCTTGCCGTCACTCGTCCACGAGGTCAGGCGACCGGACTTGTCATAGGCGTAGGTCTCCTTCCCCGCACCGGCCACACCAGTGGTGGTCTTCGCTGTCAGGCGGTTGTCGAGGTCGTAGTCGTATGCGGTCGACGTCACCTGGGTGGTGCCGTCCGTCCCCGTGACGTTGGAACCGGTCAGTCGGCCGAGCTGGTCGTAGGCGTAGTCGCGCTTGCCTCCGTTCTGCCAGTCCGTCGCACCAACCGGCTTCGTGGCGTACTGCTGCTGCAGCACGCGACCCGCCGGGTCGTACGCGGTGCGTGTCTGGGCCCCGGTGACGGCATCCTCCGTGACGTTCAGACGGCCCGCGCCGTCGTAGCCGTACGTCGTCGTGCCGGACTTGTCGGTCCGCGACGTCATGGCCCCGTCGTTGTCGTAGGTGTAGGTGGACTTGCCTCCCGGGCCGTCGGCCGTGAGCAGCTGACCACGGTCGTTGTACGTGTAGGTGTTCGGGTTGAGGACATCGCCCGAGCCGGCCTTCGTCAGGTGGCCCGCCAGGTCGTGCTCCAGCGTGCGATCGAGGGTCTCGGCCTCTGCGCCCGTACCCGTCTCCTTGGCCAAGAAGCCGTAGACGTCGTACGCGCTGTGCCGCTGCACACCACCGGGCAGAAGCTCGGCGACGTTCTGCCCGGCCGCGTCGTAGACCTTGGTCCACGTGCGGTCGGCGGGCTTCGGCGTTGCCGCCGTCGCCGGCTCGGTCGTGGACTCGGGCAGGCCCCACGGCGTGAAGGTGTAGGTCGTGGCGTTGCCACGGCCGTCCGTCATTCGCGTGCGGTGGCCGGTCGCGTCGTAACCGAACGAGACAATGATCGACTTGCCGTCGGCCACCGGTTCGACCTGCTGCGTCATCCGGCCCAGGGCGTCGTACGCGAACGTGGTCCTTGCACCGGTCGCCGAGGTGACGGAGGTGCGGTTGCCGTCGGCGTCGTACTCCGCAGCCGTGGTACGCAGCGCCGAGGTGCCCGTGCCGTAGTCGGCCGTGCCGACGACGCTGCCGAAGCCGTCGTAGCGCATGGTGCTCCTACGGCCCGTTGCGTCGACGGACTCGACCTGACGTCCCAAAGCGTCGTAGTCGAGCTTGGTCGTGCCTCCACCCGGCAGGGTGACGGTCAGTGCCTCACCGGCCACGTCGTACGTTGCCGTCGTGACCCGGCCCGCCGGGCTGGTGGACGAGGTCTGGCGACCGGCGTCGTCCCAGGTGTAACGGGTGGTGAGATTCTGCAACGACGGATAGCGCTCGACAGTCGTCGCCGTCAGCCGGCGGCCGAGCTCGTCGTAGGTCGCCTCGGTGCGGGCACCGGTCGGATCGACGGCCGATAGCTGCAGGCCCGTGGGCGTCCAGGTGAATCGATTCGCCTTGTCGTCGACCGACGCCGGCTGCAGCGGGTTGCTGTCTCCATTCAGGGTGTTGGCGCTCAGCAGGCTCGTCGCCGGGAGCGACCGGCGGATGAGGTGGCCGAGCTGGTCGTAGGCATAGCTGACCGTCCGGCCCAGCGGGTCGGTCGTCGCCGTCGTGCGGCCCAGGGCGTCATAGGCGACGCGCGAGACAGCGGTGATCTTTTCGCCGCCCGGCGGTGTGTAGTCGGGCAGGGTCGTGGCCGTGGGCCGCCCAAGCCTGTCGACCGCGATACGGGTCACTGCCCCGTTCGCGTCACGGCTTTCGGTGGCCTCGCCGAAGGTGTTGTACCCCTTTGCTGTGCTCGGCTTGACGGCCGCGGGCTGCTGGCCCTGCTGCTCGGCCTGTACCTGCGGAGCGGTCTGTTCCACGAGACGGCCGAGGGCGTCGTAGCGGTTGGTGGTGGTGTAGGCCGCGGCGTCGGTGCCGGTGGTGGTGCCGCGTGGGCTGACGGCAGCGGTCACCAAGCCGCGCTGGTCGTACGCATACATCGCCGTGCGCGTGCGGTCCCCGTCGACAATCGTTTCGGTGAGCTTGTTGCCGGCCTTGTCATAGGTGAAGCGCTGACTGTTCAGCGCGGTCTTCTGCTCAACGGGGCGGTCGGCGTCGTCGTAAGTGAACTCGGTCCAACGGTTCAGACCGTTGGGGTCGAGCACGCTGCGCGTGACGCGGCCGGTCGTGTCCACCTGGTTGGTGATGGTGGCGATGCCGCCGCCGGTGGTGCGCTCGACCAGGTTTCCAGCGCCGTCGTAGGTGTCGGACTCGAGCACGATGTCGTGCTTGCTGCCGTCGGCCCGGGTGACTGCCTTGGCCGTCTTCGAGGCGAGCTTTCCGTCGTCGTAGTAGGTGTAGGCCGTGACGGCCCCCATGGCATCGGCCGTCGAAGCCAGACGACCTGCGGGGTCGTAGGCATTGGACGCGACGACAAGGTCCTTGACCTTGCCGGACGGGTCGCCCTTCCAGTCCTTCAGCACCGTGTCCGCGAGCCGGCCGGCAGGCGTGTAGTGGAACTCGTACGTGGTGCCGAGGGCATCCGTCGTCCGTGCCTTGCGGCCGAAAGCGTCGTAGCCGGCGGCGGTCTCGTTGCCCTCGGCGTCGGTGGTCCGGTCCTCCAGTCCGTGCTCGTCGTAGTGATGGGTGGTGGTGCGAGTGGTGTCGCCTCCCGTGGTGTCCTCCATCGACTCGCTCAGGACCTTGCCGTCGGGGTCGAAGGCCCGCGTGACCTTCGCGGTGTGGAGGGAGCCGGTGATCTCGTTCTTCACCCCGGGGCCCGTCTCCGAGACGATCCGGGACATGGAGTCGTAGGCGAAGGTCGTGGTGACGCCGTTCGGCTGGCTGTCGGAGACCTGGGTCTCCGAGACCTTGCGGCCGAGGCCGTCGTACGCGTACCTCGTCACCGCTCCGGAAGGAGCAGTGGCCTGGGCAAGGTCGCCCTGAGCGGTGTAGGCGTACTCGGTGACGGCGCCTCCGGGCACGGTGATGGTGCGGACGAGTCCGGCCGGCATGGTGCCGCCGCCGACCGCGGATTCCTGGCCGGTGGTGTACGCCGTGACCGACTTGCGGCCATCGGCAAGCACCCTGCTCTCCGGCAGGCCGAGCGCCGTGTACGTCATGGACGTGCGGTAGCGGTCGTCGCCGGCGCTCGTGGAGCGGGCGTCGCGGGTGGCCGTCGGCTTGTCGTTGCGCGGGTCGAGCGGATCGCTGCTGTTGACGTAGTAGTCCGTGAACGACGTCCAGCAGGAATTGGCGTCACGGCACGTGGTCCTGGAGACCGTGTTGCCGCGGGCGTCGTGCCCGGTGACGGCCATGTGTCCGTTGGGGTCGATCACTGTGTGCAGGAAGCCGCCGGTGTCGT
Source organism: Streptomyces sp. PKA51 (assembly GCF_057552455.1). NCBI lineage: Bacteria > Bacillati > Actinomycetota > Actinomycetes > Kitasatosporales > Streptomycetaceae > Streptomyces > Streptomyces sp. PKA51. The sequence continues at coordinate 26,237 of NZ_BAAJPZ010000012.1, read as the reverse complement.
AGGCGTAGGTGATGCGACCGCCTTCGGCGTCCGTCGACGTCACGGGGCGCTGGCCGCGCAGGGCGTCGTACGTCGCACTGCTGGTACGACCGGCAGGGTCGGTGACCGTGATGGTCGAGGTGAGCGAGGACATCCCTGACGACCGCATGGCCCGGTAGTGCTCGGCCACCTGGTCCTCGGTCAGCTCCTTGGGGTAGACGGCGAACTCGTCGAGGTCACCGGTGAAGTAGCGGGTACCGGGCTTCTGCCCGTCCCAGCCCTCGCTCGAATAGCCCGCACCCAGATAGGCATGGACCAGCGTCTCGGGCCTGGACGGCTCGTTCAGACTGCCGACCCTGGTGCCGTCGAGGTAGAGGGATTGGCTGCTCGTACCACCAGTGATCACCACGTGGTGCCACTGGTTGTCGGTGACGGCCGTACCGGAAACGACCGGTTTTCCCGAGCCTCCGTGCCAGATCTGGCCGCGCAGCCTGCCGTCGGCGTCGATCAGCAGGCTCGGGTTCCAGTCGGTGGGTACCTTGCCGAGCTCGGCGTCCTGCAGACCCAACAGGACGGCGTTGGCCTTGCCCGTGCGGAACCACAGCTCGGCCGACATCGCCGGCGTGTTGCCCATCAGACCGTACGGCAGCTCGACCGAGCCGTCTCCGGCGAGGCTGATCGCCGTGTTGTCGCCGGGCCCGAAGACGCCGGTCGCACCGAGCTTGGTCTTGCTGTACGTGCCGTCACCGGCGTACACGGCGCTCTGACTGCGGGCCTTGTCGCCGCTGGACTCGCCCAGACGCCAGTAGCCCGTCGGAGCATCCGCGGTCACGGCGCCCCGGTAGTGGATGCCGTCGCCGGAGACCAGGCCCGTGCGGGAGCGGTAGTGCTCCGTGACAGTGCTTTCCGTCAGCTCCTTGGTGTAGAAGGCGACCTCGTCCAACTGGCCGGCGAGGTAGCGGGTGCCGGGCTTCTGCCCGTCCCAGCCCTCGCTCGAATAGCCCGCACCCAGATAGGCATGGTCCAGGGTCTCCGGCTTGGCGGCACCCGTCCGGGAACCCACCTTCGCGCCGTCCAGGTAGAGCGTCTGCCCAGTCGTACCGCCGGTGAGCACCGCGTGGTGCCATTCGTTGTCCGTCACCTTCTGTGTCGAGGTGATCGGCTGCCACGAACCGCCGTGCCACACCTGGCCGCGCAGCTTGCCGTCGGCATCGACGAGGAGGCTGGGATTCCAGTCGGTCGGGGTCTTGCCCAGGTCCGCGTTCTGCAACCCGAGGAGCACACCCTGCTTGCCGGTGCGGAACCACAGCTCGAAGGAGAGCGAGTCGGCACCCTTCAGCGGGTCGGTGGGCACTTCCACCGCGCCTGCGGAACCGTCCAGCGTGGCCGAGCCGTCGTCGCCGTCGGAGAAGGCGCCGACGGCACCGAGCGTCACGCCGTCCCGATAGGAACCGTCCGCACCGCCGGTGACTTCGTTGGCCGCAGTGGAACCGCTGCGATCACCGAGCCGCCAGTACTCGACGGGGGCGGAGGTGCGGACCGTGTCGGCGTACGCTGCCGAGCCCGCGGAGTAGGCCGGAGCGGAAACCTTCCACGTACCGCCCTTGTCGTCCGTGGTCTCGGTGACGCGCCCGGTACCGGAGTCGTAGGCGACCTGGCTGTGGACGCGGCCGGACGGCAATGTGACCTTGTTCAGCCGACCGGAGGCGGCTCGTGCGCGGTAGTGCTCGGCTACGGTCGTGGCGTCGAGGGACTGATGGTAGACGGCCACCTCGTCCATCGACCCGGTGAAGCGCCGTATCCCTGCAGCCAGCCCGTCCCAGCCGGCGCTGGAGTAGCCCGCGCCGAGGTAGGTGAACGACTGCTTGCGGTGGTCGATCGGTCCGGTCACCGTGCCGACGAGCGCACCGTCGAGGTACAGCGACTGCGTCGTCCCGGCGGCCGTGAGGGCGGCATGGTGCCAGGTGTCGTCCGTGACGGCAGCCGTGCTGATGATCGGCTGGACCCTTCCGGTCCAGTACTGACCGACGAGCTTGCCGTTCTTGTCGACCGCCAGCGTCGGTGTCCAGTCGTTGGGCTGGCCGTCGGCCAGACGACCGTCCTGGAAACCGACGAGAACGCCAGGCTTGGTGGTCATGAACCACAACTCGGTCGTCAGGAAGGTCGACGTCCGCAGGGTGTCCTCGGGAAGCTCCACGTAGGAGTTGGCGCCGTCGAAGCCGGCTGCCTTGTCGGACGTGCCCGCGACGGCACCGTCGGCACCCAGCTTCGCGTCACGGTACAGGGCCTGGTTCAGGCCGGTACGGGACGGTGCGTCGCTCGCCGCGACGGCACCCTGGGCCTCGCCCAGCCGCCAGTACGAAACGGGGTTCTGGTCGAGCACCATGCTGCGGTAGAGCGAGCCGTCACCGTACTCGTAGACGGTGCACTTGTCGGTCGAACCGGGCGGGCAGACCTTGGTGAGCCGGTCACCGGAGTAGGTGTACGTCCACGTCGGTCCGTCGGTGTTGGAGCCGGTGCCCTTGGCAGTGGTCGAGGTGACCTTGCCACCGCTCCAGGTGAAGGCGAGTGAGCGACCCGAGAGCATGTCACGGGCCTCGGTCAGCTTGCCGTCCGTGTAGGCCAGTCGCTGCTCCCGGCCCGCACCGTCGGCGATCTTCGTCAGCCGACCGGTGGAGTCGAACGAGAACGTGGTGGCCGACTTGTCCCGCAGCACCCAACCGCCGTTGGTGACGGCGGTGAGGGTGGTCGGACTTCCCGGCGGCGCCGCATAGCTGCCGTCGGTGTTCCGGCCGAATCGCATCCGCGTGCCGCTGGCGAGAGTGACAACGACGTTGCCGCTGCTCTCGGCGATAGCTCGCATGTCCCAACGCGTCGACCAGCCCGCACCGAAGACGTCGTCCGTCCGTGACTCAAGTGAGTTGTACGTGCGCGTGACCGCCAACTCGGGGCCGATGGTCGGCACGACCGCGTCGGCTGCCTGCGTCGAGTAGTTGCCCGACCGCACACCGAACTCGCGCCCGCTGTCACCGCCCAGATGACCGGTCTCAGCGGGCTGCGGTACCTGCGTGGAGAAGAAGGCTGGGTTCTGCCGTGCGGAGGTGTCCTTGCCGTCGAAGACGTACGCGTACCAGGCGTAGTTCTTGCTCCAGGACAGCCAGCCACTCGGCACCGCCCACTGCTGAGCGGTGCTGCGCGGGCCGCTCCGACAGTTCTTCCGAGTGTCCTTCCCTGCGACCTCACAGATCTCGAAGTTGTACTGCAGAGCCCCGCTCGGGGAACTGTCGGCATCCTTGCCCGCCGCCCACAGGGTCGGGGTCAGGGAGTTCAGCACCGCACCGCTGGCGGGAGATTCGGCGGTCAGCTGAGGCGGAAGGTTTACGGCCGAGAACTTCACGGCCGGCCCCGGGACGCCTTCGCTGGTGAAACGCGGACCGTCGAGCACGTCCATGGTCCACTGCAGTGTGTACTCGGCGGGGGGAAGCGGAGCGATCTTCGCGTCGAGGGTGACACTCTGCCCTGGGGCGACGTCGCGCGGCATGGGTGTCCACGCGATGTGCGTCGTGTCGTTGATCTCCTTGCCGGAGGCATCGAGGAGGTTGTAGCGCAGCTGGACGTTCCCGCCCTTGGTCCAGGTGTCCTGGCCCTGGTTGGTGACGGTGACCTGCATGGAACCTTGAGAGGTCGCGGTCACCGGAGCGGTGAAGTTGCCCAGCTTGTACGTGGCGCCGTACTTGGTCCAGGTGATGTCCAGCCGCGGACCGCCGTTCGGGTAGTCGTCGGAACCGAACTGCTTCCAGCTCTTGCTGTCCGAGTCCGACGCCTTGACGGCGAGGCCGTAGTTCTTCTTCCGCCCATGGGTCCAGTCGTCGACGAGCTCACGGCCGGACGAACCGAGACTGATGGACTCCCAGGCTGCACCGCACGACCACGACTCCGTGTTGGGCGGGCGCCAGCCGTGGGCGAAGCTCTTGGACACCAGCGACGGCCCCGTGTCCGGCCCGGGGTACGACTTGGTCGAGGACTCCGCCCAGTCCGATGTGATGGCGTGGACGGTGACCGGTCGCGCGTCGCAGGAGTACGACCAGGTGTTGAACAGCGACAGCTTGGCGTCGAGAACCCAGGCGTTCTTCAGCGAGCTCTCGACACCATCGAAGCGAAGGAACGAGGCCGCCTTGTGTGTACCGCCGTCGTACGTACCCGCCTTGAGAATGGTGTCGGTGGAGAAGTCCTGGGAGTACGGTGACTGCACGTAGGTACCGGAAGTCGAGGTGACCCCCTTGACCGACGGGTCCACCTTCACCGGGAACACGCGCTCCGGCGCGTTCAGCCAGTCCTTGTCGAGGGTGACCACGAGGACCTGACGAGCCTTGTCCGTCGCCAGTGCGTAACGGACACCCGAAGAGATCTCGCCCTGATTGGCGTTCTCCGCGAGATGGGAGTCCTCCATCCAGCCGGCCGGGATGCGGGCGCGCTGCTTGCCGGCCCGGTCGGTGAACACGACCCCGCCCTGGTCGTCGAGCTTGGCGGTCAGGCCCTCCGTGCGGAGCGGGAAGCGCCACTCGGTCGGCGCGTCCTTGCTCTTGAGAACGAGGGTCTCCTTGACCGTGTCGTTGCTCGCGACGTAGCGCAGGTCGGCGTTGGGACGTGCATTCGGGTAGGTGATGACGCTGCCGTCCACCGCGCCCGACGCGCGTGAGGCGCCCTCCAGGCCGTAGCCCAGGGCGACTCCGTCGCCCAGGGCCATGCGCAGGACCGGGTCCGCGTCCGCCGTCGCGGAGAAGCGGATGGCGATGGCGGTCGAGCGGGTCTCCCATAGGGGGGCGGGCTCGGCGCTCTTCCGTTCGCGCTGGGTCAGGGTGGAGTCGATCTTCTCCCACGTGCCATTGGCACCACGGTAGTTGACCGGCTCGTTGTAGTGCCGGGTCGTATACGTCCCGTCCTCGTTGAGGAAGGTGCGCTGCCGTTCCTTGCGCTCGGCGAGCAGCTCCTTGCTGCTCTTCTCGGAGAAGCCCTGCGGCGTCGCGACGGCGGGTGCCTCGGCCGGCTCGGCAGGGCCCATCTTCGGCTGCTGCGGCTTACCGACCAGCTCCTGCGGGGTCGGCTTATGCTCGGCCGGCAGCTGCCCCGGGGCCTCGAGGGCTCCCGGACTGCCGCCCTGGGCGGCGGCCTCGGTCGCACCACCGGAGGTGCGGTGACCGCGCCCCTCAGCGGAACCCCACCGCTGATCGGGCGCATCCGTGCTGCTTGAACTTCGGTTCCATTGATCAACTGCTAGCGCCACTTGTTCTGTGCCGCATAGCAGAGCCATGGCAAACGCCATGACGATGGCTATGTATCGCGTGAAACGCACGACTTTCCCTAAGGAGTGAACAAAAATCGCCCATGTCTACTACTTAGACGATCTTCACTCAAGCCCATAAGGGGCATATCGCGCGCCAATGGGTGGAATTTATAGTTCCGTTACTACCAGGCGTAAGCGCAAATTGTTGCAGATACCACCAAGATCTGGCATATCGTCGTCACGCGATCATCGCGGTGACATCAGCCCTTCTGCGCCTCCGCCACCATGTCGCGCAGCTTCTGCGGTGTCAGGGGGTTGGCCGGGTCGCCGTAGATGGACTTGCCGTTGAGCAGGACCGTCGGGGTGGCGCGGTACTGGGACTTGGAGAAGGTCTCCTGGGACTTCTTCACCCAGCTGTCGTGCGTGCCGTTCTCCACGCACTGCTGGAACGTGGGGGTGTTCAGGCCCTCGACCTTGCCGGCCAGTTCCAGCAGGCGGGACTTCTTGCCGTAGGCGTCCTGGGTCTCCGGCGGCTGGTTCTTGTAGAGCTCGTCGTGGTAGGCGAGGAACTTGCCGGCGTCCTGGGCGCAGGCGGCGGCGTTGGCGGCGTTGACGGAGCCGGAGCCGCCGAGGTTCTTGTCGATGAGGGTGACGAGGTGGTACTCCGCCTTGAGCTGGCCCTTCTTCTCCAGGTCGTGGACGGTGTCCCGGAAGCCGTTCTCGAACTGGCCGCAGCCGGGGCAGCGGAAGTCCTCGTAGACGGTGAGCGCGGCCTTGGCGCCGGGGGCGCCGACGGGGATGGCGAGGTTCTCGGCGCCGACGGCGCCCTGGGGGGCCAGCAGGGGGCCGGCGGTCCGACGCTTGTTGTCCTTGGCGGAGTTGGAGCTGGCCACGAGGGCGGCGATGCCGCCCCCGGCGGCGAGGACGGCGACCACCACGGCGGCGGCGATCAGGGTCCGCTTGCGCTTCGCGCGGCTCTCCTCGAGCCGGCGCTGTTCCTGCAGCCGCTCGCGGGCGCTGCGCTTTCCGTCGCTGTTCTTCTGGCTCACATCCCCCTACAACGAACCGGGGGCGGCCTCATGGGCCGCCCCCGGCCGCTTTTCCTTCCAAAGAGTTACCCGCCGAAGAGTTACGCGCGTCCCCGCACGCCCTCGGCCAGGTCGCCCGCCAGCGCGCGGACGGCCGCGAGGCCGCTCTCCAGGTCGGGGGCGTCCAGCAGGCGCTTGACGAACGCGGAGCCGACGATGACGCCGTCGGCGAACCGGGCGACCTCGGCCGCCTGTTCGGCGGTGGAGACGCCCAGGCCCACGCACACCGGCAGGTCGGTGGTGGCGCGGGTGCGGCGCACCAGGTCCTCGGCCTCGCGGCCGACGGACTCGCGGGTGCCGGTGACGCCCATGAGGGAGGCGGCGTAGACGAATCCGGAGCCGGCGGCGGTGATCTTGGCGAGGCGTTCGTCGCGGCTGCTCGGCGCGACCACGAACACCGTGGCCAGGCCGTGCTCGTCGGCGGCCTTGCGCCAGGCGGTGGACTCCTCGACCGGCAGGTCCGGCAGGATGCAGCCGGCGCCGCCCGCGGCGGCCAGGTCGGCGGCGAAGCGCTCGGGGCCGTAGCGGTCGACGGGGTTCCAGTACGTCATGACCAGGACGGGGGCGCCGGTGAGCTCGTGCGCCTCCTTGACGGTGCGCAGCACGTCGGCGATCTTCACGCCGCCGCGCAGGGCGATGTCGTCGGCGGTCTGGATGACCGGGCCGTCCAGGACGGGGTCGCTGTGCGGCAGACCGACCTCGACGACGTCGCAGCCGCCGTCGAGCATGGTGGTGATGGCCCGGACGCCGTCGGCCACGGTCGGGAAGCCGGCCGGCAGGTAGCCGACGAGGGCGGCGCGGTTCTCCGCCCGGGCCGCCGCCAGGACGTCCCTCAGCAGATCGATGTTGCCTGCCATCACTTCTCCCCCGCCGCGTCGTCGTACAGCCCGAAGTAGCGGGCCGCCGTGTCCATATCCTTGTCGCCGCGTCCGGAGAGGTTGACCAGCACGATGCCGTCCTCGCCGAGCTCGCGGCCGACCTCCAGGGCGCCCGCCAGGGCGTGCGCGCTCTCGATGGCCGGGATGATGCCCTCGGTGCGCGAGAGCAGCCGCAGGGCCTCCATGGCCGCCTCGTCGGTGACGGCGCGGTACTCGGCGCGGCCGCTGTCCTTCAGGTACGAGTGCTCCGGGCCGATGCCCGGGTAGTCCAAGCCGGCGGAGATCGAGTACGGCTCGGTGATCTGGCCGTCCTCGTCCTGCAGCACGTACGAGCGGGAGCCGTGCAGGACGCCGGGCGTGCCCTCGGTGAGGGTGGCGGCGTGCTCGCCGCTCTCCACGCCGTGGCCGCCGGGCTCGCAGCCGATCAGGCGCACGCCCGCGTCGGGCAGGAAGGCGTGGAAGAGGCCGATGGCGTTGGAGCCGCCGCCGACGCAGGCGATCGCGGCGTCGGGCAGCCGGCCGGTGCGCTCGAGGACCTGGCGGCGGGCCTCGACGCCGATGACGCGGTGGAAGTCGCGCACCAGGGCGGGGAAGGGGTGCGGGCCGGCCGCGGTGCCGAAGAGGTAGTGGGTGCGGTCGACGTTGGCGACCCAGTCGCGGAACGCCTCGTTGATGGCGTCCTTCAGGGTGCGGCTGCCGGACTTCACGGAGACGACCTCGGCGCCGAGCATGCGCATGCGGGCGACGTTCAGCGCCTGGCGCTGGGTGTCGACCTCGCCCATGTAGACGGTGCACTCCAGACCGAACAGCGCGCAGGCGGTGGCCGTGGCGACGCCGTGCTGGCCGGCGCCGGTCTCGGCGATGACCCGGGTCTTGCCCATGCGCTTGGTGAGCAGGGCCTGGCCCAGCACGTTGTTGATCTTGTGGGAGCCGGTGTGGTTGAGGTCCTCGCGCTTGACGAAGACGCGGGCGCCGCCGGCGTGCTCGGCGAAGCGCCGCACCTCGGTCAGCGGGCTGGGCCGGCCGGCGTAGTTGACCATCAGGTCGCTGAGCTCGGCGGCGAACGCGGGGTCGGCCTTGGCCTTCTCGTACTCCGCGGCGACCTCGTCGACGGCCGCGACCAGGGCCTCGGGGATGAACTTGCCGCCGAAGGCACCGAAGTAGCCCTCGGCGCTGGGCACCTGGCCGCCCGTGTCGGGGAAGAAGAAGGCCGAGGCGTCCGGGGAATCCGGCGATGCGGAAGATGCAGGTGTCACTGACGTACTCCTGGCAGGTGGGCGTTGGTGAAGGTACGGCTGCGGGCTCGGCTACTGCGAGCGGCCACCGCGCCATCGCCGCCCGTTGATCTGCCCCGGCTCGCAGCCGATGTGGTACCGCACGCGGCGGCCCAGCACCCGCCGCGCGGGCGCACGTGCGCCCCGGGGCCGGCAGCCCCGGGCCAGTCGCGCGTACGCCCGCATTCCGGTCATCGCCGGTTCAGCCCCGCCCGTGCCGCAGCGCCGGGTGGGCGCCGGCGGCGACCAGGTCGGCCACGGCCGCCTTGGGGTCGCGGCCGGTCACCAGCGACTCGCCGACCAGCACGGCGTCGGCGCCCTCGTTGGCGTAGGCGATCAGGTCGTGCGGGCCGCGCACGCCCGATTCGGCGATCTTGACGATGCCGTCGGGGATCTCGGGGGCGACGCGGGCGAAGGTGTCCCGGTCGACCTCCAGGGTCTTGAGGTTGCGGGCGTTGACGCCGATGACCCGCGCGCCGGCGTCGACCGCGCGCCGAACCTCCTCCTCGTCGTGCACCTCGACCAGCGGCGTCAGACCGATGGACTCGGCCCGCTCGATCAGGGAGACCAGGGCCTCCTGCTCCAGCGCGGCGACGATCAGCAGGGCGAGGTCGGCGCCGTGGGCGCGGGCCTCCCACAGCTGGTAGGCGGTGACGATGAAGTCCTTGCGCAGGATGGGGATGTCCACCCGGGCGCGCACCGCCTCCAGGTCGGCCAGCGAGCCGCCGAAGCGGCGCTGCTCGGTCAGGACGCTGATCACGGCCGCGCCGCCCGCCTCGTAGTCGGCCGCGAGGCCGGCCGGGTCGGCGATGGCCGCCAGCGCCCCCTTGGACGGGCTGGAGCGCTTGACCTCGCAGATCACGCTGACGTTCTCGCCGCGCAGGGCGGCCGCCCCGTCCTTGGCCTGCGGGGCCCTGGCCGCTCGCTCCTTGAGCTCATCGAGGCCGACGCGCGCCTGCCGCTCCGCGAGGTCGGCTCGTACCCCGTCGATGATCTCGTCGAGCACACTCACGCGAGCGGCCCCCTTCCGGACTCGGCTGTCTGGGCTGGTGTCGTGATCCTTCGGATGCCGCCGGAGATCACCGGGGCATCCTCCTCACTTCACCAGGCACTGCGATGGTACTTGCCGGAAGGCGAAGGTTTCGCATCCGGTTGACGCTTTGCCCACTGCGTGGACGCCCGTTCGGCGCGTCGGGCACCTCCGGCGCATGCGGCGCATCGGGCGCGTCCGGGCTTCAGGGTGCGAGCGCCGCGCCGAACGGAAGGTTGCGGACGACGGTGAAGGCCAGCACCACGCCGGCCACCGCCCACGCGTGCCGCGCCCCCGGCCGCAGCGGCATGCCGCCGCCGCTGCGCGCCGCCCGCACCAGCCAGCGGACCCACAGCACGGCGAAGACCGCATAGCCGGCGACGGCCAGGGCGTTCGCGCCGAGCGCGGCGGCGAGGTCGCCGTGGACCAGGGCGTGCAGGCCGCGCAGGCCACCGCAGGCCGGGCAGTACAGGCCCGTCCAGTGCAGCAGCGGGCAGACCGGGTAGCGGCCGGGCACGCACGGGTCCACCGCCCCGACCCAGGCGCAGGCCGCGCCGAGAGCGGCGGCCACCCCCAGCGGCGGTGCCAGCCGGGCGGGCAGCGCACCGGACGCCTGCGTCCGTGCCGCCACTCGTGCCGCCGTCCGTGCCGCTGTCCTCACACCACCGAGTGTCCGCCGCACAGCACGAAGGCGCAGCCCGAGCGCCACGTACGGACGGTCGGTCGGTACGGGCCGCCCCGGCCGCGCCTTTGCGCCGGGTGGTGCGTGGGGGTGCGGGCCGGAGCCCGGCGGCTTCAGCTCCGGGACTGCGAGGCGCTCGGCCGCAGCACGGCGCCCTTGGGGTCCTGGCCGAGGCCCATCATGCGCATGATGCCGCCGACGACGGCGCCGAGCAGGGTCAATCCGATGCCCACCCAGAAGCCGACCGGCTTCGCCATCACCACGAAGGCGGAGGCGACGCAGAAGCCGATGAAGGCGATGATGACGCCGGTCCAGGCGGCAGGGGTGTGCCCGTGGCTGTCGTGGTTGCTACCCGACATGAGTTGACTCCTCGTTGCTGTGGCGCGCCGGCGGGCGCAGTTGATCGCTGGGGTCATTCTCCCCGACCGGGCGAGCGGGATGGAGCTGGGGTGGGCGTGTCACCCTCGCCGGCCCCGCCGGTGGGGTCCTCGCCCCGGTCCAGGGCCTTCCACAGCTCCTCCGGGCGGTCCGGGTCCGGCGCCGCCGCACGGCGGGGGCGGCGGGCCTGCGGGGCGCCCGTGCGCTCGTAGCGACCGGACATCGCGGGCCAGGCGCGGCCGTAGCGCAGGGCCAGCAGCCCCGCCGCGAGCAGCAGCACACCGCCCGCGACCGCCACCCACGGCCAGGCCGTATGGGTGACGTCCGCCACGGAGGCCCGGGTCAGGCCCGCAACCTTGGCCGCCTTCTCCTCCAGGGCGCCCGTGTCGCCGCGGCCGGCGACCGCGGCGGCGACGACGCCGGCGCCGCTGAGCGCCAGCAGCGCGGCGACCAGGACGCGGGCGGCCCCGCGCACGGCGAAGACCGCCACCAGCGCGGCCAGGCCGACGATCGCCAGGGCGCCCGGCAGGGCGGTGACGTCCTGCCCGCTGGCCTGCTGGGCGACGCCGTCGTTCGCCACGGCGACGGCGGTGCCGCGGACCCAGGGGCGGCCGGCGGCCAGCAGGGTCACGGCCGCGCCGGCGGCGGCGAGGACGAGGGCGGCGGCGACGGTACGCCGTGCCGCGGTGGCGGGGGACGGTACGGGTGCTGCACTCACGCCTACCACTATCCCTGGTCGGGAACGGCGGCCGTCGCCCGGGTGCGGGCCTACATCCTGTTCGCCGTGTGGACTGCCCTGAGGACTGCTGCGGCCTTGTTGCGGCATTCGGCGTCCTCGGCCGCCGGGTCGGAGTCGGCGACGACGCCGGCGCCCGCCTGCACGTAGGCGGTGCCCTCGCGCAGCAGGGCCGTGCGGATGGCGATGGCGGTGTCGGAGTCCCCGGCGAAGTCCAGGTAGCCGACGCAGCCCCCGTACAGCCCGCGGCGGGTGGGCTCCAGCTCCTCGATGATCTGCATCGCCCGCGGCTTGGGCGCGCCGGAGAGGGTGCCGGCCGGGAAGCAGGCGGTGAGCACGTCGAAGGCCGTGCGGTCCGGGGCGAGGCGGCCGGTGACGGTGGAGACGATGTGCATCACGTGGCTGTAGCGCTCGATCGACATGAAGTCGACGACCTCCACGCTGCCCGGCTCGCAGACCCGTCCCAGGTCGTTGCGGCCGAGGTCGACGAGCATCAGGTGCTCGGCGCGCTCCTTGGGGTCGGCCAGCAGTTCCTCGGCGAGCGCGGCGTCGGCCTGCGGGGTGGCCCCGCGCGGGCGGGTGCCGGCGATGGGGTGCACCAGCGCCTGGCCGTCCTCGACCTTGACCAGGGCCTCCGGGCTGGAGCCGACGACGTCGAACCCGTCGAACCGCAGCAGGTACATGTACGGGCTGGGGTTGGTGGCCCGCAGCACGCGGTAGACGTCCAGGGCCGAGGCGGTGCAGGGCGTCTCGAAGCGCTGGGAGGGCACGACCTGGAAGGCCTCGCCCGCGCGGATGCGCTCCTTGATGTCCTCGACGGCCGCCATGTAGTCGCTGCCGCCCCAGCGGGCGGTGTACTCGGGCAGCTCGGAGGCCGGCAGGGCGGTGGGGCCGGTCGGGGCGGGCCGGGCCAGGTCGGCCGTCATGGCGTCGAGGCGGGCCACGGCGTCGGCGTACGCCTCGTCCACACCGGTCTCGAGGTCGTTGTGGTTGATCGCGTTGGCGATCAACAGGACGGTGCCGTTCCAGTGGTCGAGGACGGCGAGGTCGGAGGTGAGCAGCATGGTCAGCTCGGGCAGGCCCAGGGTGTCCTCGCCGTGCTCGCCGATCTTCTCCAGGCGGCGGACGACGTCGTAGCCCAGGTAGCCCACCATGCCGCCGGTGAAGGGCGGCAGCCCGGCACCCTCTATGAGGTCGCGGGGGGTGTGCAGGGTCTCCAGGGTGGCGCGCAGGGCGGCCAGCGGGTCGCCGTCGGTGGGCACGCCGACGGGCGGGGTGCCCAGCCAGTGCGCCCGGCCGTCGCGGACGGTGAGGGTGGCGGCGCTGCGGACGCCGACGAAGGAGTAGCGGGACCAGGTGCGGCCGTTCTCCGCGGACTCCAGCAGGAAGGTGCCCGGGCGTTCGGCGGCGAGCTTGCGGTACAGGCCCACGGGGGTGTCGCCGTCGGCGAGGAGGCGGCGGGTCACCGGGATGACGCGGCGGTCCTTCGCGAGCATGCGGAACGTCTCCGCGTCGGGCAGGACGTTCCCGCCGGCACCGCTCGGCGGGGCAGGGGCAGTTGCGGACGTGGCAGCCATGGCGCGGAGCCTACTGCCCCAGCGGCAGGTCGCCGGCATCGAAACAGGTGCGGGTGCCGGTGTGGCAGGCGGGGCCGACCTGGTCGACCTTCACCAGGATGGTGTCGGCGTCGCAGTCCAGGGCGACCGACTTCACGTGCTGGACGTGGCCGGAGGTGTCGCCCTTGACCCAGTACTCGCTGCGGCTGCGGCTCCAGTAGGTGCAGCGGCCGGTGGTCAGGGTGCGGTGCAGGGCCTCGTCGTCCATCCAGCCGAGCATGAGCACCTCGCCGGTGTCGTACTGCTGCGCGATGGCGGGGACCAGGCCGTCGGCGCTGCGCTTGAGGCGGGCGGCGAGGGCGGGGTCGAGCGGGGAGGGCTGGGCGTTGCCGGTCATGCCCCCATTGTGCCCGTCCGCGGCGGTCCGATCGGCGTCCGCGATGCGGGCGGGCGGCGCGGGGCCGGTCCGCCTGGCGGTACGGGACGGGTGCGGGGCCGCGTCCGGACACGCCTGGGAACGAGGTGCCGTGGCCGCCGCGGGGCGCCCGCCGTAGGCTGACGCCATGTCGACCCACGCTCAGCGCGAACGTCTTCTTCTCGCCGACCTGTTGGAGACGGTCGGCCCCAACGCGCCCACGCTCTGTGCCGGCTGGCGCTCCCAGGACCTCGCCGCGCACGTCGTGGTGCGCGAACGACGCTCCGACGCGGCGGCCGGTGTCGTCTTCGCACCGCTGGCCGGGCGTCTGGAACGGGTGCAGGCGGAGTACGCCGCCAAGCCGTACGAGGAGCTGATCCAGCTCATCCGCACCGGGCCGCCCCGGCTGTCGCCGTTCAGCCTCAAGCCGGTGGACGAGGCGGCCAACACCGTCGAGTTCTACATCCACACCGAGGACGTGCGCCGGGCACAGCCCGAGTGGACGCCGCGCACGCTGGACCCCGTCTTCGCCGACGCGCTGTGGAGCCGCCTGGAGCGCACCGCGCGGCTGCTGGGCCGCAAGGCGCCGGTGGGCCTGGTGCTGCGGCGGCCGGACGGGCGTACGGCGGTGGCCCGGCGCGGCGCGCCCGTGGTGACGGCCACCGGGGAGCCCGGGGAGCTGCTGGTGTTCGCCTTCGGGCGGATGGACGCGGCAAAAGTGGAGCTGGAGGGCGAGCAGACGGCGATCGCCAAGCTGAAGGCCTCCTCGCTCGGCATCTAGGCAACCGCAGCGGGACACTGGGAGTGATGGACGGAAGAAGGTGCCCGACCATGGCTCTCCGCAGAGGGGAGGGCTACGCGCGCTCCCTTGAAGGCATCTCCCTCGGACTCCTGCTGATCCGGATGATGCTGGGCATCATCATGATGGTGCACGGCACGCAGAAACTCTTCGGATGGTTCGAGGGGCCGGGGATCAACGGCACGGCGAAGTTTTTCGCCCAGGTCGGCTATCCCTCGCCGAGGACGATGGCGGTGGTGGCGGGGCTGAGCGAAGGGCTCGGCGGGGCGGGAATCCTTTTGGGCCTGCTGACCCCGCTGGCCGCGGCGGCCCTGCTCGGCACGATGATCAACGCCCTGGGTGTGACGTGGGACCGCGGCTTCCTGCTGCCGCAGGGGGTCGAGTACACGTTGCTGATCGCGCTGACGGCGACGGGGCTGGCGCTGACGGGGCCGGGCAGGTATGCGGTGGATCGCTTCGTTCCGGGGTTGCGGCCGCCGCCGCGGCTGGCCGTGGGGGTGGCGGCGATTGCACTGGCGTGCGTGGCGGGGGCGGTGTTCCTGCTCATCCGCCGCTAGGCGGTGGCCCTGCGGGTGGCTTCTCCCCGGCCCCGCCCTTTCTCCGTTTCCCGAGGGCTCCGCCCCCGGACCCCCGGTGTCCTCAAACGCCGGACGGGCTGCATTGCAGCCCGTCCGGCGTTTGAGGACCAGGGATCAGCGGACCGGGTGGCCGGCTTCCTTCAGTGCCTGCTTGACGTCCGGGATGCGCAGGTCGCCGAAGTGGAAGACCGACGCCGCCAGGACCGCGTCCGCGCCCGCCGCCACCGCCGGGGCGAAGTCCGCGAGCTTGCCGGCGCCGCCGCTGGCGATGACGGGGACGGTCACATGGCGGCGCACCGCCGTGATCATTTCCGTGTCGTAGCCGTCCTTGGTGCCGTCCGCGTCCATGGAGTTCAGCAGGATCTCGCCGGCTCCGAGCTCCGCGGCCCGGTGGGCCCACTCGACGGCGTCGATGCCGGTGCCGCGGCGACCGCCGTGGGTGGTGACCTCGAAGGAGCCGGAGGCGGTGCGGCGCGCGTCGACGGACAGGACGAGCACCTGGCGGCCGAAGCGCTCGGCGATCTCACGGATGAGGTCGGGGCGCTCGATGGCCGCCGTGTTGACGCCGACCTTGTCGGCGCCGGCGCGCAGCAGCTTGTCGACGTCGTCGGCGGTGCGCACGCCGCCGCCGACGGTGAGGGGGATGAAGACCTGTTCGGCGGTGCGGCGCACGACGTCGTACGTGGTCTCGCGGTTGCCGGAGGAGGCGGTGATGTCGAGGAAGGTCAGCTCGTCGGCGCCTTCGCGGCCGTAGAGCGCGGCCATCTCGACGGGATCGCCCGCGTCGCGCAGGTTCTGGAAATTGACGCCCTTGACGACCCGGCCGTTGTCGACGTCCAGGCAGGGGATGACTCGGACCGCGAGGGTCACGCCGTGCTCCTAAGCTCCTTCGAAGGCTTCATTGAAGGCTTCTACTTCCACTTCCACCAGCACCCGCGAGTCGACGAAGCCGGAGACCACGACGAGGGTCGAGGCCGGGCGGACGGCGTCGAACAGCTCCTTGTGGGCGCGGCCGACGGCCTCGACGTCGCGCAGGTGGGTGACGTACATGCGGGTGCGCACGACGGACTCGGGGCCCAGGCCGAATTCCTTGAGCGCGTCCAGCGCGTTGCGGAAGGCGGCGCGCGTCTGCTCGTAGGGGTCGCCCTCGCCCTGCAGGACGCCGTCGACCAGGGGCATGGTGCCGGCGACGTGCACCCGGTCCCCGGCCGCCACGGCGCGTGCGAATCCGATCGTCTCTTCCCAGGGACTGTTCGTCTGTACGCGCCGTGCGGCCGGGGTCTCACTCATGCGGACACTGCCTCCAGGGCTTCTTCCAGGGTGAACGCCTTGGCGTAGAGGGCCTTGCCGACGATGGCGCCTTCCACGCCCTCCGGTACCAGGGTGGCAATTGCCCGCAGGTCGTCAAGGGAGGAAACGCCACCGGAGGCCACGACGGGCTTGTCGGTGACGGCGCAGACGTTCTTCAGCAGCTCCAGGTTGGGGCCGGTGAGGGTGCCGTCCTTGGCGATGTCGGTGACGACGTAGCGGGCGCAGCCCTCGGAGTCGAGGCGGGCGAGGGTCTCGTAGAGGTCGCCGCCGTCGCGGGTCCAGCCGCGGCCGCGCAGGGTGGTGCCGCGGACGTCGAGGCCGACGGCGATGCGGTCGCCGTGCTCGGCGATGACCTTGGCGACCCACTCGGGGCTCTCCAGGGCGGCGGTGCCGAGGTTGACGCGGGTGCAGCCGGTGGCGAGGGCGGCGGCGAGGGTGGCGTCGTCGCGGATGCCGCCGGAGAGTTCGACCTTGATGTCCATGGCGCGGACGACCTCGGCGATCCGGTCGCGGTTGTCGCCGGTGCCGAAGGCGGCGTCGAGGTCGACCAGGTGCAGCCATTCGGCGCCGGCGCGCTGCCAGGCGCGGGCGGCGGCGAGGGGGTCGCCGTAGGAGGTCTCGGAGCCGGACTCGCCGTGCACCAGGCGGACGGCCTGCCCGTCGCGGACGTCGACGGCGGGGAGGAGTTCAAGCGTGGGCATCAGAGCGTCTCGATCCAGTTGGTCAGCAGCTGGGCGCCGGCGTCGCCGGACTTCTCGGGGTGGAACTGGGTGGCCCACAGGGGTCCGTTCTCCACCGCGGCGACGAAGGGCTCGCCATGGGTGGCCCAGGTGACCTTCGGGGCGTCGATGCGGGGGTTGCCGGTCTCGAAGTCCCAGCTGCGTACGGCGTAGGAGTGCACGAAGTAGTAGCGGGTGTCCGCGTCGAGGCCGGCGAAGAGCCGGGAGCCCTCGGCGGGGGTGACGGTGTTCCAGCCCATGTGGGGCACGACGTCGGCCTTGAGGGGTTCGACGGTGCCGGGCCACTCGTCGAGGCCGTCGGTCTCCACGCCGTGTTCGACGCCGCGTTCGAAGAGGACCTGCATGCCGACGCAGATGCCCATGACCGGGCGGCCGCCGGCGAGCCGGCGGCCGACGATCCAGTCGCCCCGGGCGGCGCGCAGGCCCTGCATGCAGGCGGCGAAGGCGCCGACGCCGGGCACGAGGAGGCCGTCGGCGTTCATGGCGGCGTCGAAGTCGCGGGTGATCTCCACGTCGGCGCCGACGTGGGCGAGGGCGCGCTCGGCGGAGCGGACGTTGCCGAAGCCGTAGTCGAGGACGACGACCTTCTTGCGGGAGGTGGCGGGGGAACTCATGACCACAGTCCTTCGATACGCAGCACACCGGCGGTCAGGCACATGGCCGCGCCGATGCCGAGCAGGACGATCACGCCCTTGGGCATGCCCTGCTTGAGGAACGAGATGATGCCGCCGACCAGGAAGAGCCCGACGAGGATCAGCGCCGTGGAAGTGCCGTTCACAGTGCGCCCTTCGTCGACGGGATGATCCCCGCGGCCCGCTCGTCGCGCTCGCAGGCGTAGCGCAGGGCCCGGGCCAGCGCCTTGAACTGGCACTCCACGATGTGGTGGGCGTTGCGCCCGTAGGGGACGTGGACGTGCAGGGCGATCTGGGCCTGGGCGACGAAGGACTCCAGGATGTGCCGGGTCATCGTCGTGTCGTAGCTGCCGATCATCGGCGCCATGTTCTCGGGCTCGGTGTGCACGAGGTAGGGGCGGCCGGAGAGGTCGACGGTGACCTGGGCGAGGGCCTCGTCCAGGGGCACGGTGCAGTTGCCGAAGCGGTAGATGCCCACCTTGTCGCCGAGGGCCTGGCGGAAGGCGGCGCCGAGCGCGAGGGCGGTGTCCTCGATGGTGTGGTGGGTGTCGATGTGCAGGTCGCCGTCGGTCTTGACGGTCAGGTCGAACAGACCGTGCCGGCCGAGCTGGTCGAGCATGTGGTCGTAGAAGCCGACGCCGGTGGAGACGTCGACCTGTCCGGTGCCGTCGAGGTCTATTTCGACCAGGACGGAGGTTTCCTTGGTGGTGCGCTCGACGCGCCCAACGCGGTTCATCGGTTGTTCTCCTTCAGTACTGCGCGCATCGCGTCGAGGAACGCGTCGTTCTCGGCGGGGGTGCCCGCGGTGACCCGCAGCCGGCCCGGTACGCCGTTGTCGCGCACGAGCACGCCGTGGTCGAGCAGCGCCTGCCAGGTGGCGTGGGCGTCGTCGAAGACGCCGAACTGGACGAAGTTGGCGTCGGAGTCGGTGACCTCGCAGCCCATGGCGCGCAGCTCGGTCACGAGGCGGTCGCGTTCGGCCTTGAGCTGCTCGACGTAGCCCAGGAGGGTGTCGGTGTGCTCCAGGGCCGCGAGCGCGGTGGCCTGGGTGACGGCGGAGAGGTGGTACGGCAGGCGCACCAGCTGGACGGCGTCGACGACGGCGGGGTCGGCGGCGAGGTAGCCCAGGCGCAGCCCGGCGGCGCCGAACGCCTTGGACATGGTGCGCGAGAGCACCAGGTGCGGCCGGCCCGCCAGCAGCGGGAGCAGCGAGGGGTGGTGGCTGAACTCGCCGTACGCCTCGTCGACGACGACCATCGACGGCTTCGCCGCCTGTGCGGCCTCGTACAGCCGCAGCACCGTGTCGGCGTCGACGGCGGTGCCGGTGGGGTTGTTGGGCGAGCAGACGAACACCACGTCCGGCCGGTGCTCGGCGATGGTGCGCTCGGCGGCCTCGACGTCGATGGTGAAGTCCGCCCGGCGGGGGCCGTGCAGCCAGCCGGTGCCGGTGCCGCGCGAGATGAGGGCGTGCATCGAGTACGAGGGCTCGAAGCCGAGGGCGGTGCGGCCGGGGCCGCCGAAGGTCTGCAGCAGCTGCTGGAGGACCTCGTTGGAGCCGTTGGCGGCCCACACGTGGGCGCGCGTCACCTCGTAGCCGGTGCTGCGGGTGAGGTACGCGGCCAGCTCGGTGCGCAGCTCGACCGCGTCGCGGTCGGGGTAGCGGTTGAGGTGGCGGGCGGCCTCGGCGACGCGCTCGGCGATGCGGGCGACCAGGGGCTCGGGCAGGGGGTAGGGGTTCTCGTTGGTGTTCAGCCGTACGGGCACCTCCAGCTGGGGGGCGCCGTAGGGGGTCTTGCCGCGCAGCTCGTCCCGGAGGGGGAGCTCGTCGATCCGGGTCACTTCTCCTCCGGGACGTTCCATCCGAACCGCGCCTTGATCGCCGCGCCGTGCGCCGGCAGGTCCTCGGCCTCGGCGAGCGTCACCACGTGACCGGCGACCTCGGCGAGTGCCTCGCGGGTGTAGTCGACGACGTGGATGCCGCGCAGGAAGCTCTGCACGGACAGGCCCGAGGAGTGGCAGGCGCAGCCGCCGGTGGGCAGGACGTGGTTGGAGCCGGCGGCGTAGTCGCCGAGGGAGACCGGGGCCCAGGCGCCGACGAAGATCGCGCCGGCGTTGCGGACGCGGGCGGCGACGGCGGCCGCGTCGGCGGTCTGGATCTCCAGGTGCTCGGCGGCGTAGGCGTCGACGACCTCGAGGCCGCGCTCGATGTCGTCGACGAGGACGATGCCGGACTGCCGGCCGCCGAGGGCGGGCAGGATGCGGTCCTCGACGTGGCGGGTGGCGGCGACCTGGGCCTGGAGTTCCTTCTCGACGGCCTCGGCGAGGTCCTCGGAGTCGGTGACCAGCACGGCGGCGGCCAGCGGGTCGTGCTCGGCCTGGCTGATGAGGTCGGCGGCGACGTGGGCGGGGTCGGCGCTCGCGTCGGCGAGGATGGCGATCTCGGTGGGGCCGGCCTCGGCGTCGATGCCGATGCGGCCCTTGAGCAGCCGCTTGGCGGCGGCGACCCAGATGTTGCCGGGGCCGGTGACCATGTTCACCGGGCGGCACTCCTCGGTGCCGTAGGCGAACATGGCGACGGCCTGGGCGCCGCCGGCCGCGTACACCTCGTCGACGCCCAGCAGGGCGCAGGCGGCGAGGATGGTGGGGTGCGGCAGCCCGCCGAACTCCTTCTGCGGCGGGGAGGCGACGGCCATGGAGCCGACGCCGGCCTCCTGGGCGGGGACGACGTTCATCACGACGGACGAGGGGTAGACCGAACGGCCGCCCGGCACGTACAGACCGACGCGGTCGACGGGGACCCAGCGCTCGGTGACCGTGCCGCCGGGCACGACCTGGACGGTGACGTCGGTGCGGCGCTGCTCGCGGTGGACGATGCGGGCGCGCCGGATGGACTCCTCAAGGGCGGCGCGCACGGCGGGGTCGAGCTCGTCGAGGGCCTTGGTGATCGCCTCGGCGGGCACCCGCACGCGGTCGATCGTCACTCCGTCGAAGCGCTCCGCGTAGTCGATCAGGGCCGCGGTGCCGCGATGATGCACGTCGTCGCAGATGGGCCGCACCTTTTCCAGGGCGGCCGCGACGTCGAGCTCGGCACGGGGCAGCATGTCGCGGTCGATGCCCCCGGTGGGGAAGGCGTCGCCGCGCAGATCGATTCGGGAGATCACACGCCCAATTGTCGCAGACCCGTCCCGCCCCACGGCTCCCCGTACCACCGACTGATACGCCGACCGGTGGCCGCGGTCGTGCCGCCAAAGAGTTGATCTTTGCCTGACCGCGGACGGACAATCGGCTCTCACGGCGGGTGTCCGGTCGGTCACCCGGCGGGAAGGTGGCCCGTACGGGGGTCCGTGAGAAGGGGGACAGTCGTGTCCGAGCCTGCCGACGGCGCGCCGCCCAGCGGCCTGGAGCTCACCGTGACCGAGCGGGACATGTGGGAGGCGTTCCGCACCGGCACCACCCTCGACCGGCGCAGCCCCGAGCCGGGCCGCAACGACCCCGCCGGCGCCGACACCTGGGGGCCCGAGCGCAGCGTGCGTGCCCGGATCGTGGCGCTGCTGCTGCTCAGCGGCCCGCCGGCCCGCCCGGGCCGGGTCGCCGCGCTCAAGCTCAACGGGCTGCAGATCACCGGCACCCTCGACCTGTCGGGGGGAACCGTTTCCCCGTACGTGGAGATGCACAACTGCCGCTTCGATCAGCAGCTGCTGCTGCCGGAGAGCACCTTCACCACGCTGCGCCTGGTGGGCTGCGCGATACCGCGGGTGGAGGCGGCCCGCATCCGTACCGAGGGCGATCTGCACTTACCCCGCTGCCAGGTCCAGCACGGCATCCGGCTGACCGACGCGCACATCGGCACCGACCTGCTGCTCAACCAGCTGGTGGTGCGCCGGGACCGGCGCGGGCTGTCGATCGCCGCCGACGGGATGAGCGTGGGCCAGGACCTGCAGGCGGAGATGATGCGCTCGCACGGCGAGCTGAGCATGCGCGGGGCGACGATAGGGGCCTCGCTGAGCCTGCGCGGCTCCACCTTGAACAATCCCTACGGCCGGCGGGCCCTGAACGCCCCGCAGCTGACCGTGGAGCGCACGCTGTACCTGACGTCGGCGGGCCTGGGCTACGCCCGCTACGCCTCCGGCGCCACTCCCCCGTACGGCATCGCCACCGGCACCCAGGGCTCGGCGCGGATGCGGCGCTTCGAGTGCCTGGGCGGGGCGCGGCTGGACGACGGGCGCTTCGGCGACGCGGTGGACTTCAGCGAGGCCCGCTTCGTGATGGAGGCCGACCAGGAGCTGTCGCTGCGCCGGGTGCAGACGCCGGAGCTGCGCTTCCTGGGCGAGCGGCAGCAGCGCGGCCGGGTGGTGCTCTCCGGGGCGCGGGTGGTCAACCTGGTCGACCGCTACGACAGCTGGCCGGGCCCGGGCGGGCTGGCGATGGCCGGCTTCTCCTACGAGAACCTCATCCCGCTCGGCCCCTTCCCGCTCGCCCACCGCCTGGCCTGGGTGGCGGCGGCCACGCCGGAGTACGCGCCCGAGCCCTACGAGCGCCTGGCGAGCGCCCTGCGCGCCAGCGGCGAGGACGCCGAGGCCCGCCAGGTGCTGCTGGCCAAGCAGCGCAGACGCCGCGAGACGCTGCCGCCGGCCGGCAAGGCGTGGGGCTACCTGCAGGACTGGACGGTGGCCTACGGCTACCGGCCGGGCCGGGCGGCGGTGTGGATGGCGGTGCTGTGGGCGCTGGGCGCTGTGTACTTCTCCGTGCACCCGCTGCCGCCGATCAAGGAGGGCGAGGGCCCGGTGTGGAGCCCGGAGCTGTACACCCTGGACCTGCTGCTGCCGGTGATCGACCTGGGGCAGGGCGGCGCCTGGCGGCCGGGCGGGGCGACCCAGTGGGTGGTGGCGGTGCTCACCCTGCTGGGCTGGATCCTGGCGACCACCGTCGCGGCGGGTGCCTCGCGGCTGCTGCGGCGCCAGTGACGTGCGACGTCGGGGCGGAGGGCGCGATACCGGGGCACCACCGTGGCGGGGGCGATTAGGCTTACCGGCCGTGACCACCGCGCGCCTTCCCCTCTTCCCGCTGAACTCGGTGCTGTTCCCGGGCCTCGTGCTCCCGCTGAACGTCTTCGAGCAGCGGTACCGCGCGCTGATGCGCGACCTCGCCGCCCTGCCGGACGACGGCCCGCGCCGCTTCGGGGTGGTGGCCATCCGCGACGGGCACGAGGTGGCGCCCAGCGCCCCCGGCCTGCCCGAGGGCATGCGCCCGGAGCCGGGGCCGGCCTCCGGCTTCGGCCCCGACCCGATGCGCGCCTTCTACGCGGTGGGCTGCGTGGCCGACCTCACCTCGGTGCGGGAGCGCCCGGACGGCACGTACGAGGTGCTGGCCACCGGCACCACCCGCTTCCGGCTGCGCTCGGTGGACGCCTCGGGCGCGTACCTGACGGGCGAGTGCGAGCACATCGAGGAGGAGCAGGGCGAGGGCGCGGGGGTGCTGGCCTCCGGCGTCGTGCGGGCCTTTCGCGCGTACCAGAAGCGGCTGGCGGGGGCGAACGAGTCGTCGCTGGCCCGGCAGTCGGAGCTGCCGGGCGAGCCGAGGGTGCTGTCCTACCTGGTCGCCGCGGCGGCTGTGCTGGACACCCCGGCCAAGCAGCGGCTGCTGCAGGCGCCCGACACCGCCTCCCGGCTGGCGGACGAGCTGCGGCTGCTGCGCGCGGAGACCGCGGTGATCAGCAAGCTGCCGTCGCTGCCGGCCGTCGCGCTGACCCAGCGCCCCACCAGCCCCAACTGAGGGCGCCCGGGGGCACGGGCGTGCGCGACGGCTGGACAGCGGAGCGGGCCTCGACTAGGACCGGTTGCGGCGGGCCGCCGCCCGGGCGGCCCACCAGCCGGGGAGGGACGATGTCCAAGCGCACCCGCAAGCGCCGCTGGCGGCTGAGGAAGTCCCGCGCCAACCACGGCCGCCGCCCGGCGTAGGCGACGGCCGCTGCGGCACCAGGGCGCTCAGCGCACCGGCGCGTCGACCCGCTCCACGCGCTGGGTGCCCGACGCGGTGCGGTAGGAGCGCGCCCAGGAGGCGCCGGCCTTCGCGTCGCGCTTGTCGGAGAGCACGTAGTAGTCCATCTGCGCCCGCTCGGCGGTCACGTCCAGCACGCCGTACCCGTGCGAGTCCATGTCCAGCCACTTCACGTGCCGGTTGGAGGCCTTGATGGCGGCCGCGGCGGGGACGGAGACGGTGTGCGCGGGGACGTGCAGGAGGTCGTCGAGGTTGTCGGAGGTGACCGAGGTGACGACGAACTCGGTGGCGGCCGAGGCCGACAGCGGGTAGGTGGCGGCCTTGACGGGCACGTCGTTGGCCCAGGCCATGTGGATGTCGCCGGTGAGGAAGACGGTGTTGCGGATCGCCCGGTCGGTGAGGTGGGCCAGCAGTTCGCGGCGGTCGTCGGTGTAGCCGTCCCACTGGTCGGTGTTGGCGGCCAGGCCCTCCTTGGGCAGCCCGAGCAGCTGGGCGAGCGGCTCCAGCAGGTACGAGGGCAGGGAGCCGAAGGCGACGGGCGAGATCATCACCGGGTTGCCCACCAGCCGCCAGGTGGTGTCGGAGGCCGCGAGGCCCTCCTTGAGCCAGTCGAGCTGGGCGCGGCCGGTGATGGTGCGCTCGGGGTCGTCGACCTTGCCGCTGCCGGACTTGACCTGCTGGGAGCGGAAGGATCTGAGGTCCAGCAGGTGCAGGTCGGCCAGGCGGCCGAAGCGCAGCCTGCGGTAGGTGGTGCCCTCGATGGAGGGGCGCACCGGCATCCACTCGAAGTAGGCCTGCTTGGCGGCGGCCACGCGGGCGGCCCAGTCGCCCTCGGTGCCGGGGGTGTGGTTCTCCGCGCCGCCGCTCCAGGCGTCGTTGGCGAACTCGTGGTCGTCCCAGATGGCGACGATCGGGTGGGCGTGGTGCACGGCCTGCAGGTCGGGGTCGGTGCGGTAGTGGCCGTGGCGGATGCGGTAGTCGGCGAGGGTGAGGATCTCGTGCGCCGGCTCGTGCTTGCGCACGACGTACTTGGCCGTGGGGTACTGCCCGGTGCCGTACTCGTAGATGTAGTCGCCCAGGTGCAGCACGGCGTCCAGGTCGGCCCGGGCGGCCAGGTGCCGGTATGCGGCGAAGTAGCCGGACTCCCAGTTGGCGCAGGAGACCACGCCCAGGCGCAGGCCCTCGACGGCGGCGTCGTGGGCGGGGGCGGTGCGGGTGCGGGCGGTGGGCGAGGTGACGGTGGTCCCGTCCGCGGCGACGGTGAAGCGGAACCAGTAGGCGGTGGCGGGGCGCAGGCCGCGCACGTCCGCCTTGACCGTGTGGTCGCTCGCGGCGGTGGCGGTGACGGTGCCGCGGGCGACGACGCGGGTGAAGCCGGCGTCCTCGGCGACCTGCCAGGCGACCTCGACGGCCGGGCCCAGGCCCGAGCCGGGGACGGCCTCGGGACCGGGGGTGACCCGGGTCCACAGCAGGATCCCGTCGGGCAGCGGGTCGCCGGAGGCGACGCCGTGCAGGAAGGCGGGGGCGGTGCGGGTGGCCGCGGCGGACGCGGCGGCCCGGCGGCCGGTGGTGCCGGTGGCGGCCTGTGCGGCGCCCGGCAGCAGGGCGGCCGTCGCGCCTGCGGCGACGGCCGTGACGGCAGTGCGGCGGGATATGTCGTGGGAGGTCACGGGCCGTCACTTTACTGCCGAGTAGCACCGGCGGTAAGGCCCGGGACGGACCGTCACCGACTGTTCGCCCGCCCTTCGCCGTTTCCCCTCTTACCTCCGGTTCGCCATGTCGCCCCCGCGCCCGGCTACTTGGCGAGGTTCTCGTCGACCAGGGCGGTGAACACCGGTGCGGCCTGAGGGGTTTGCCCCTGGGGGTTGGCGAGCACCTTCCCGTTGAGCTTCAGGCCCGGGGTGCCCTTGAGGGGCTTGTCGGCGCCGACGTACTTGTCGAAGTCGGCGGACATGGCCAGCGCCCACTGGTCGTAGGTGCCGTCCTTGACGGCCTTCTCGAAGGCCGCGTTGCCCTTGAGCGCGGGCACCTGCTCGGCGACCTTCAGCAGGCGTTCGTCGTCGGAGAAGGCGTCGTCCTGCTCGTCGGGGTGGTTCTTGGCGGCGTACAGGGCCTCCTTGTACGCCAGGAAGGCGTCGGGGCTCACATTGAGGGCGGCGCCGAGCGCGCTGAGGGCGTTCTTCGACCCGGATCCCTTGATCATCGGGTTGCGGTCGAGGAAGGTGCCCACTCTGAACTGCGCCTTGTACTTGCCGTCCTTGATGTCCTTCTGCAGCGTCCGCCCGACGTTCTGCTCGAAGCCGGCGCACATGGGGCAGCGCATGTCCTCGAAGACTTCGAGGGTGTTCTTGGCGTCGGGCTTGCCGATGACGACGGTGGTGCCCTTCTCGCCGGTGGTGTTGGCGGGCTGCTTGAAGGCGTGGTTCTTCGCCTCCGCCTCCCAGTCGGCGCTGGAGACCTTGGTGTTCTTGCCGCCGCTGGTCGCATTCGCCACGACGACGCCGATGCCGGCAGCGGCGGCGAGGACGGCGACGACGGCACCGCCGACCATCAGCTTGCGGCGGGCCTTGTCCCGCTTGGCCTGCTTCTCGCGCTCGGCGCGCAGCCGCTCGCGCGCGGCCGACTTGTTCGTGGAGGAGTTGCGGGTGCTCATGGGTGTCTGCTCCGTCGGTACGAAGGTGAGGAGTGGAGGACCTGGGGGGGGGCGGACGCGCTCAGGCGAACGCCGGGCGCACCGGGGGTCCCCGCCGGACGACGGAGTGGACGAGCAGGGGCAGGGCCCGGGCCGGCAGGGTGTCCCGCACGGGGCGGGGGCGCGCGGCGCCGGGGTCGCGGCGGGCCGCGAGGGCGGCGGCCGGCAGCAGCAGGCGCAGGGCGGGG